>JANNNB010000100.1:0-30666 GCA_031398325.1 Actinomycetes bacterium | reverse complement strand
GCCACCGAGGCGATGACGGCCGAACCGATGGCGAAGCCCTTGGTGACGGCCTTGGTGGTGTTGCCCACTGCGTCGAGGCTGACCATGATCTTCTCGGCCTCGCCGGAGAACTCACCGGACATCTCGGCGATGCCGGCGGCGTTGTCGGCGACCGGGCCGAACGTGTCCTCGGAGACGACCACACCGGTCGTGGCGAGCATGCCCATGCCGGTGAGAGCGACCATGTAGAAGGAGACCTGCAGGTTGCCGCCGCCCAGCGCCATGGCGGAGCCGATGGCGATGGCGATGGCCACGATGGCGTACACCGACGACTCCATGCCGAGCGCCGTACCGGACAGCACCGTGGTGGCCGGGCCGGTGCGGGTGGCTTCGGCGATCTCCTGCACCGGGCGGTGCTCGGTGCCGGTGAAGTACTCGGTCAGGCGACTGACCGCCTGGGCCAGGATGAGGCCGATGACCACGGCACCGAGGCACTTCCAGCCCTCGTTGTTGTTGTCGTTGCCGACGTAGCCGAGCGCCAGCGCGGCGGTGCCGATGACGGTCAGGATGCTGGCGACCAGGAAGCCGCGGTTGATCGGGCGCAGGGCGCTCGTGTCGGTCTCCTTGGCCCGCACGGCGTAGATGCCGGCGATCGAGGCGACGACGCCGATGGCGCGGGCACCGAGCGGGAAGACCAGGCCGAGCGCCGGGTTGGCGCCGATCGCGGCGAAGGCGGGAACGCCGAGGATGATCGAGGCGACAAGGGTGACCTCGTACGACTCGAACAGGTCGGCGGCCATGCCGGCGCAGTCGCCGACGTTGTCGCCGACGTTGGCGGGGATTGTGGCCGGGTTGCTGGGGTCGTCCTCGGGGATGCCGGCTTCGACCTTGCCGACGAGGTCGGCGCCGACGTCTGCGGCCTTGGTGAAGATGCCGCCGCCGACGCGGAGGAACAGGGCGATCAGCGAGCCGCCGAAACCGAAGCCGACGAGGATCGCCGAGCTCGTGTTCTGGAACAGCAGGATGATCAGCGTCGCGCCGAACAGGCCGAGGCCGACGGTGAACATGCCGGCGACGCCGCCCGTGCGGAAGGCGACCTTCAGGGCGGCGGGGAGCGACCCGGCCTTGGCGGCTGCGGCGGTGCGCACGTTGCCGCGGGTGGCCAGCGTCATGCCGATGTAGCCGGTCAGGCCGGACAGCAGCGCACCGGCGATGAACGCCAGTGTGCGGAACGTGCCCGACTGCCCCCAGGTGAGCGCGACCGCACCGTCCGGCTTGAGCACCTCGGTCGAGGTGAGGAACACGACGATCGCGACGGGCACCATGATGACGGCGATCGTGCGGAACTGGCGGCGCAGGTAGGCGGCGGCGCCCTCCTGGATGGCGAGCGCGATCTCGATCATCTTCGGGGTGCCCTGATCCGCCGCGAGGACACCGCGCATCAGCGCGAAGCCGACCCCGATCGCCACGAGGGCGACGAGCGCCGACAGATAGAGGATCGTCTTCTCCCCGCTCCCCAGAACGAACTCCTGGTACCCACCCTCGGCGGCGAGCAAATTGCCCGGCGCCAGCGACACAGCTTCAAGCACACGTCCTCCTTCTTCGTGCCGTCTTCAGCGGCACACGACTTCCTGGCACAGATCGGTGGTCTGCGGCTCGCGATTCCCCCTCGCGAAGCAGAGGGACTCTAGGCACGTCGGAGCGCCAGAAAGCAAGCCAGACGTCACGCGGGGTCCAACCATTCACCGGCGGTGCGGCCGGGTTCAGCTGAAACCGGCGACCGAGTGGGGTACGTACGGAGCTTCGAGCCGCTCGACCTCCTCGTCGGTCAGACGAAGTTCGACCGCTGCCACAGCGTCGGCGATGTGATGCGGCTTGGTGGCACCGACGATCGGAGCCGTGACGAATGGCTTGGTGAACATCCATGCGAGCGCCACCTGCGCACGCGACACGTCTCGCTCCGCGGCGATCTGGGCGACCTGCTCGACGACCGCACGATCGCTCGACGAGGGGTCGTACAGGGTCTTGCCGAACTCGTCGGTCTCCGACCGTTCGGTCGTGGCATCCCAGTCGCGGGTCAGCTTGCCCCGAGCCAGCGGACTCCAGGGGATCACGCCAACACCTTGATCGACACACAGCGGCATCATCTCTCGTTCCTCCTCGCGGTTGAGGAGGTTGTAGTGGTTCTGCATCGACACGAACTTCGTCCAGCCGTTCAGCTCTGCGGTGTACTGGGCCTTGCTGAACTGCCACGCCCACATCGACGAGGCACCGATGTATCGAACCTTGCCCGACTTGACGACGTCGTGCAGCGCTTCCATCGTCTCCTCGATGGGGGTCCGGGCGTCGAATCGGTGGACCTGGTAGAGGTCGATGTACTCCATCCCGAGCCGGCGCAGGCTGGCGTCCACCTCGGTCATGATCGCCTTGCGCGACAAGCCAGCAGCGTTGCGACCGCGTCGCATCGGGCCGTGCACCTTGGTAGCGAGCACCACCTCGTCACGGTCGGCGAAGTCCGCAACGGCCCGACCGACGATCTCTTCACTCGTACCCAGTGAGTACACGTTCGCCGTGTCGAAGAAGTTGATGCCGGCGTCGAGCGCGTCCTTGATGAACCCCCGACTCGTCTCCTCGTCGAGCGTCCACGCATGGCTCCCCGTCGCTGCGTCGCCGAAGCTCATGCAACCGACACAGATCCTCGACACGTCGAGGCCCGTCGTTCCCAACTTGGTGTAGTTCATCTCGCTCCCCAGTGACGCCGGCGGTCGTGACCGGCTCGTCCCACCCTACGACGCGTCGAGCACGGCAGGTCCAGCGATGCCGAACTCGGCGAGAACTGCTTCCGTGTCACGGCCGATCGGCAACGATCGCCCAGCCTCCTGTCGCCGTCGGGGTCGTGACGGGTTCGGGGCGGACGGGATCATTTCGTCCAGGCCCGCTGCGACCGATGCTGCGACGCGTGAGAGGGCAAGGTCGACGACCCATCGACCGCTGGATTCGAACAACTGCGCGACGGTCGCCGCGGCGGTCAGACCGGCGAGCGGATCTGCGATTGCGTCAGCGAAAAACCTCGGCTCGCCCCTGAGCATCCCATGCAGTCCGCCGGCCACCGCTGCGTCGTCGCCGAACCCGATTCGATTGCCGGCCGGGTCCTCCCGTCCATGCCCGGTGATCGAGAGCCAGACCTTCGGCCCGCCGTCCACCGATCGCCCGCCCACGAGATCGACCGCTTCGATACCCATCTGGCGCACGGCACGCGGACGTGATCCCTCGATCACGACGTCGGCCGCCTCGAGGAGTCGGCGGAGCTGGTCGTGCCCGACGCTCGTGCGCAGGTCGAGCGCCACCGATTCGCAACGCCCGTGAAGGGTCCCGAAGAAGTCGGGTGTCTGCCGAGCCCCATCGGGACGCGTCGTGCTCTCCACGTTGATCACCCGTGCCCCGAGCCGGGCCAGCGTGTCAGCGGCGAGTGGCCCGGCCCACAGGGATGCCAGGCTGACGACGATCGCGTCGCGAAGGGGGCGGGCCGCGGCATCACCAGCTCGATCGATCACGACCGGTCGCAGGTCGGTCTGCTCGGCAGGGCTCGCACAGGCGATCCCGAGCTCGACCCCGCGCTCGATGATGGCCCGACGATCCTCCGTGGCAACGGCGTGCGTGACGGCGGCCCAGTGATCGCCATCGGCGACCTCCACCCCCAGCCATGCGCGTATCGCCGACACGTCATCAGCGCGGGCGAGCGAAACGGCGATCCATCCGTCGGCACACTCGACGAGCCGGGTGGCCCCTCCGCAACTGATCGTCCCGGACGGAGGGAGCCCGAGGATGGCCGCCCGTTCCGCGAGCAGGCCGACACCGTCAGCGGGGACGGACGCGGCGAGCCCGGCCCCACGTGCGTCGAGGTAGGCCACCATGCCCGCCACGACGCGCACCAACGCGGCCGGGACCCCGACGCCCGGCGTCGTGAGCCACTGTGCTCCCGATTCGGCCCAATGCGACCGAACGTCGATCTCGGCCGGTGTCCACTCCGGTCGGAACGCAGAGTCGATCACGCCGGGGGGCCGGACGGTATCCGACGCGTCGCTCCGTCTCGATCATCCTCGACGACCACGACCAGTGTGGACTGTCGGTTCGACGGGGAGGCTGAGGCTGACCGTTGCGCCACGATGGTCCGACTCGTCACGAACGGCCATCGTACCCCCGTGTGCCTCGACGATCGCCTTGCTCACGGCAAGCCCGAGGGCATCCCCACACCGCTCGAGTTCACGGAGGTGCGATGTCGCCGAAACGTTCGGGAAACAAACCGACGCGATCGTGACGGCTTCCGAACGATCGATCACGAAATGGAGCAATGAATGGACTCTGGAGACATTGCATGGGTGCTGGTGTCAGCAGCACTCGTGCTCTTCATGACACCTGGGCTCGCCCTCTTCTACGGAGGGATGGACCAGAGCCGCAACGTGCTGAACATGTTGATGATGAACTTCTACTGCCTCCTGATCGTTCCCATCGTCTGGGTCGTGCTCGGGTTCTCGCTCGCACAGGGCAGCAACAGCTTCATCGGCAACTTCGACTATTTCATGCTCAAGGACATCGGCATCACCGGTGACGACGCCGGCGGCACGATCGCGACCGTCGCCTTCCTCGGCATGTTCGCCGCCATCACGCCGGCGCTCATCTCGGGCGCCGTGGCCGACCGGATGAAGTTCTCGGCGTGGGCGATCTTCGTTCCGCTGTGGGTGCTGCTGGTGTTCGTCCCCGTGTTCAAGTGGGTGTACGGCGGCTGGCTCGGCGTCCGCGGTTCGCTCGACTTCGCCGGCGGCACGGCCATCCACGTGAACGCCGGTATCGCCGCCCTGGCGGCGGTGCTCATCCTCGGCAAGCGCAAGGGTTGGCCCTCCGAGGCCCGCCCGCCGCATTCCATGCCACTGGTCATGATCGGTACGGGAATCCTGTGGTTCGGATGGTTCGGCTTCAACGCCGGCTCTGCACTCGCGGCGAACGGTCAGGCTGCCCAGGCGTTCATGAACACGTTCCTCGCGGCCGCGGCCGCCGGGCTCGTCTGGGTGCTGGTCGAGTGGATCCGTGATGGCCACCCGACCAACCTCGGCGCCGCTTCCGGCATCGTCGCTGGTCTCGTGGCGGTCACCCCAGCTGCCGGGTACGTGTCGGGCGGTGCGCCGATCCTCATCGGTGCCGTCGCCGGCGCGATCTGCTGCTATGCCGTCAGGATCAAGTTCAAGGCCGGCTACGACGACGCACTCGACGTCGTCGGTGTCCACTTCGTCGGCGGACTTGTCGGCTCACTGATGATCGGCCTCCTCGCGGACCCGGAGTTCTTCGACGGCGCCTTCGACAAGGGCCTGTTCTACGGTGGCGGCGCGACCCTCCTGCTCGAGCAGGCCATTGCCAACGGTGCAGCAATCGCGTGGTCGCTCGTCGTCACCTCCCTCATCCTCTTGGCACTCAAGAAGACGATGGGCATCAGGGTGGGCGAAGAGGTCGAGGACACCGGCCTCGACTTCGCACTTCACGCCGAAACCGCCTACCACTGATCTTCATCAGGACTGACAGGAGCACGACATGAGAATGATCACCGCAGTTGTGAAGCCGCACAAGTTCGACGACGTCAAGGACGCCCTCGTCGCTGCCGGAGTGAGCGGGATGACCGTCACCGAAGTGCGCGGCTTCGGCCGCCAGGGCGGTCACTCCGAGACGTATCGAGGCACCGAGTACAAGCTCGACTTCATCCCCAAGGTCAAGGTGGAGATCGTCGTCGACGACTCGAGCGTCGACACCCTCATGGACGTGATCGCCGCTGCGGCGAAGACGGACAAGATCGGCGACGGCAAGATCTGGGTCAGCGAGATCTCGGACATCCTGAGAATCCGCACGGGGGAACGCGGGCCCGACTCGATCTGAGTGTCAGGTTGACCCCGCACGGTCGGCGGATGATCCACAGCAGTTGCCGTCGGTCATCCGCCGCCTGGCGTTCCGGCGGCCGGTTCAGGCGACGCCGGGGCCGCTGAGCACGAGGACCACACCGCGACACCGCACGGTGCGGATCGACATGCCGAGTCCGCTGACCCGACGACGTAGCCTGCCGAGCGCCGCTTCCACCGCACCGCTTGTCGGCCAGAGTCCGGGCCAGCCGACATCGGTGAGGTCCTCGTACGTCACGAGCGCACCGACGTTCGCGAGCATGCTCCCCAACATCGCCTCCTCGCGAGCGGTCAGCGGCACGGCGATGCCGGCTCGGTGGAGAATCCGTCGATCGTCGACGTACGGGCGATCTGCGGCAAGTCGGTCACCGAACCGGAGCAACTGCTGCGCACGGGCCCGAACGTCGTCGTCGGTGGCCGACGCACGAACCCAATCCTCATCGATTCCGAGGTTGTCGGGAGGAGCGTGCTCCGCGGCAACGACGAGGAGACGAGGAACTCCGCATCGGGCCAGCGCGTCCCGCCGGCGCGATTCGCGTGGCCAGTCGACCACCTCGACAGGGATGCCGACGATTGCTCCTGTCCGGTCCGCCAGTGGGATCACTGACCGCAGATCGTATGACGTCGCCACTCGAGCTTTGTTTCCGACGAATGAACAACATCTCGCACCTCACCACGAGACGGACTCGTCACCGACGACCCAGCGGCGCAACGCATGTCCTACGCTTCGACGATCGCCCATCTCGAGCTGGCCCCTGCGGAATACGAAGATCTCATCCGCTCCCCCTTCGTCGACGAGCATCTGGCCGGCGAGGGCCGTGTCTCGATGATCATTCTGCGCGCCGCCTCGAACCGACCGTCGAGTGGTATCTCGTCGCCGGGCGCTCTGCCGGTCGTCGTGACATGGATCGGTGACGAGTTCGGCGGAGATGGCCCGGCGAACGCAGACGTCGTCGTCGACGAGTCCGGGGTCCAGGAGCTGACTGCAGCAATCGGTGAATCACCCATCGCCGCAGCGACGCTGGCCGTGCTCCTCCGAACGCAGACGACACTGTCGGTCGACGGCGCCCTCGCCGCCGAATCCGCGGCGTACTCCGTGCTGCAGGCCGGTCCTGAGTTCGCCGCCTGGCGAGCATCCGCAGCTGTTCGGGGTGACAGCGTCGATGGCGCAGTCGTCGAGGTCGTCCGCGTGGACGATCAACTGATCGTCGCCCTCGATCGTCCACACCGACACAACGCGGTCTCGACCCAGTTGCGCGACGAACTGTGTGCTGCGTTGGCGATCGCCTTGGTCGACAACAGCATCCGCTCCGTGATCCTTCGCGGGAACGGTCCGTCCTTCTGCAGCGGCGGCGACCTCGCGGAGTTCGGCGATCGGATCGACCCAGCGACCGCCCACGTGACGCGTCTCGCCCGCAGCGCGGGGCGGCTGATCCACCAACTCGGACAGCGGTGCGAAGTCCGGATCCACGGGGCGACGATGGGGGGTGGGATCGAGATGGCCGCGTTCGCCAGTGAGGTCACGGCGCATCCGGAAACCAGGATCGGGCTTCCCGAGATCGGCCTGGGGCTCATCCCCGGTGCGGGCGGGACCGTGAGCATGACGCGCCGGATCGGACGGCAGCGAACCGCCGCCCTCGGCCTCTCCGGCCGAACGATCGATGCATCCACCGCTCTCGATTGGGGCCTCGTCGACCAGATCGAGTGACCGACCCTCATTGCACGTTTGCGACAAGAAATGTGCGGCCCCGTCCTCAAATTTCTTGTCTCAAACGTCGATCTGGGTAGCTTGCGGGCGTGTTCATCTACGGAGTCGTGAACGCCAGCCCTGACTCGCTCGCGGGCGACTCGATCGCCACGACACCCGACGCGGCGGTGGCTCGTGCAACGCAGCTGCTGGCAGACGGAGCAGATGCGATCGATCTCGGGGGGCAGGGATCGACGGACAACGCGACGGTGGTCGACTGGCGTGACGAGTGGGCGCGGGTCGAGCACATCATCCCCGTGCTCGCCGAGATGGGCGTCGACATCTCGATCGACTCGTGGCGGCCCGAGGTCGTGCAACGGGCACTCGATGCAGGTGCCACAGTGATCAACGCCGCCGATGGGATGCAGACGCACGAGATGTGGCAGGTCGCAGCCGACTACGACGTACCCATCGTCCTGCCGTTCCTGTCAGGGCCGAACCCGCGGGAGATGGATCTCGTCCGCCGCGATCCGATCTCGGTGATGGTCGAATTCTTCGAGCAGCGACTCGCCGACGCTGACCGCTACGGCCTGCGCCACCGATGCATCATCGATCCCGGAACGGGCTTCGCCCCGTCGAACTGGCCGTGGGAAGAGCGCTTCGTCTACCAGAAGCAGGTGTACTCGAACCTCGACGCGCTCCGCCGTTGGGGACTGCCGATCTACATCGCGTTGCCCTGGAAGGAGACGGCCCAACACGACGAGCTGCTCGACATCGTCGTGCAGCAACGCCCGGAGTTCGGTCGTGCCCACTACCCGGCCAAGATCCGGGCTGTCCAGCAACGACTCGGCGTTCAGGCGTAGCG
This sequence comes from Actinomycetes bacterium, assembly GCA_031398325.1. Lineage (GTDB taxonomy): Bacteria > Actinomycetota > Acidimicrobiia > Acidimicrobiales > Ilumatobacteraceae > Sva-07. The sequence continues at coordinate 22,193 of JANNNB010000100.1, read as the reverse complement.
GCTGTCGGTCTCGACCACGATCGCATCGTGGGCGAGGAGATGCACGCGGTCGCCGACGGGGACCAGGGCGCCAGCATCGTCGAACTCGAACCAGCGGGCTTCGAGGTTCGTGAGCTGACGCCACGGCTCGCCGACTCGCCGTTCGAGGGCGTTGATGACGCCACCGTGCGACACGACGAGCACGTTCGACCCGGCGGCCCGCTCGTGGATCGCTCGCACGGCCCGGACGGCGCGGTCGATGATCTCGTCATCGGGTTCGTAGCCCGGTGGACGCCGGTACTCCGCGAGCCATCCTGGGTAGCGGGCCTCGATCTCCGGCCGCATCAGGCCCTCCCACTCTCCTGCCGAGCGCTCGATCAAGTCCTCGAAGGGGTCGAGCAGCTCGACCGCGGCATCGGCGGCGATCAACACCCCTGTCTGCCGCGCCCGTTGCAACGTCGACGTTGCCACCGCCGAGAAGGGACCGTGCGCCATGACACCGGCTGCGGCAGCCCGCGCCTGCGCCTCGCCCGCCGGCGACAGCGGCGGGTCAGCGCGCCCCTGCCAACGACCGACTGCGTTCCAGGTCGACTCGCCATGGCGAACGAGCAGCAGTCGGGTCGGTCCAGTCCGGACATGCAACGATGTCGTCACGTCACGCGGGCCGGATGAGACGGGGCTCGCCGATCTCGACCACTCGTGGCCTCGACGCGAGGTTGAGCGGTACCTGGGACCCATCGGCCCGGCGCAGGGCCAGATCGTCGAGGGCGTTCGGCAACGTCACGCCGGCACGCGCCAACATCGTCGCCATCACCTCGGCAGCTTGGACGCTGAGTGACTGCAGCGACCGATTCCGGTGCTCGCGAGTGCCGAGGTCCACCTGTGCGATCGCCGATGCATCGCTCATGCGGCTGATGTCGATCAGCATCGCCATCTCGACCCCCCACCCTTCGACGAACTCGATCTGTTCGAGCACCGAACGGCGGCCGGCGTACTCACCGGACAGCGGTTGCGCCAAGCCGGTCAGCTCGGGGAAGTACATCGACATGAGGGGACGCGCGACCAACTCGGTCGTGCGTCCGCCTCCGCCGTAGCGGGTCGGTCGGTGGTAGAGCGCCTTCACCAGCGACACCGACTCGTCGTCCAACAGCGGTGCCAACAGCCGCACGACCCAGCTCGGCTCGAAGCTGGTGACATCGCCGTCGCACCACACCACGAAGTCACCGTGGCTCACCACGAGTGTGGCCCAGAGCGCGTTGCCCTTGCCGTGGCCGGCGCCGTGGGTCGCGTGCACGTCGTCGATGGAAACCACGCGGGCTCCTGCGTGGGCTGCGACACGGGCGGTGTCGTCGGTGCTCCGATCGTCCAGCACGATGAGCTCGTCGACGATGCCGGCGTCGCCCATCAGTTCGGCGCGAATGACGCTGACCAACGGCCCGATCGTGGCTGCCTCGTCGCGGCACGGTATGCACACCGAAACGGTGCGGTCGCCCTTGGCCGCGACGATGAGGTCGGCCGCGCAGTCGTCGACCTCGAAGGTCCGGATGGCGTTGGTCATGGGAGCGTGCTCAACCGAGGTCGAGCTGTCCGCGAGAGGTGATCCCGGCCGGGGCGAGCCGTTCGGACCATCCCGCCGGGCATCGTTCCGGAGCGATGTCGGAGAGCGGTTGCAACACGAACCGGCGCTCCGCGAAGAGCGGATGGGGCACGACGAGATCGCCTGTGGCGATCGCCACGTCGTCGTACAGGATGATGTCGACGTCGAGGGTGCGCGGACCCCAGTGCACGACCCGCTGGCGCATCGCCTCGGCTTCGATGCGCTGGCAGCGGCGCAACAGGGCGAACGGGTCGAGCGTGGTCTCGATCTCGACCACCATGTTCAGGTACGCCCCCTGATCGTCGGGCCCACCGACCGGCTCCGTCTCGTAGACGTCAGACATCGCGACGACCTTGCCGAGGCTGCGAACGCCGGCCCGCAGGAAGTCCTCACGGTCCCCGAGATTCGATCCGAGAGCGATGAACGCCCGGTGCGGCGCTCGGGGCGCGACCCCCGACGTGGCCCGCGTGCGACGCATCCGTACCGCCGTCGACGCCGCATCGACCGCGATCGGCGGTCGCAACTTGGTCAGCACCACGGTGACGGCTTCGACACGATCGAACGTCAGCACTTCGTCGGCGACTCGGGCGGCGAGTCGTTCGAGCAGCGTGTCCTTCGACTCCTGGACCAGAGCGATCACCTGGTCGGCCACCAGCCCGTAGTGCACCGTGTCATCGAGGTCGTCGGAGCGCCCGGCATCGGCCAGGTCGACGTCGAGCGTCAGGTCGATTTGCAGCGGTTGGGCGATCTCACGCTCGTGAGGCAGTGCGCCCACGATGGCCACGACCCGCAGCGCGGAGATTTCGATCTGATCGGTCATGGGGTCGCTCCTCGCTCGAACATCAACGACAGGCCTCATCCTTGCGCCGGGCGAGGCCGTTTTCCAATCGATCAGAACTCCTCGTCACCTGAAACCGAGGATCGGGGGCGTTTCCACCGTCGGGGTCATGCCCCGGCCGTAGTCTTCGACGTCGAGCGCCTGGTTCGTTCCGTGGGCAACCGGGCTGACATCGTGCGTCGATGGACACCGAGTCGGACCGACACACCGCCGGATCGAACCGACTCGCGGGCTCTCGCGTGATCGTGGTCGGGGCCGGACAGACGCCCGGCGAGACGATCGGCAACGGGAGGGCGATCGCGCTGACGTTCGCGCGCGAAGGTGCGCACGTCCTCTGCGTCGACCGGGACGAATCCCGAGCCACCGAAACGACGGAGTTGATCCGGTCCGCCGGCGGCACGGCGTGGGCGATCGGTGCCGACATCACGGAAACGGCCGCAGGTGACCGCATCGCCGCTCACGCCCTCGAACGGTGGAGTCGCATCGACGTCCTCGTGAACAACGTCGGGATCGGCGGCCACGGCGACGGGCCGGCGCACCTTCTCGACGACCACGGCTTCGAGCTGATGCTCGATGTGAACCTCGTGTCGATGTGGCGGACGTGCAAGGCCGTCCTGCCCACCATGCGGGAGCAGCACCGTGGCGCGATCGTCAACATCTCCTCCGCGGCATCGATCGCCGGTGGGTTCCAGACGGCCTACGAGGTGTCGAAGGCGGGCGTCAACCGGCTCACGACCAGCATCGCCCAGGCAAACGCGTCGCGCGGGGTCCGCTGCAATGCCATCTCGCTCGGCTTCGTCGACACCCCGATGGCGGTCGGTGGGATCGCCGCCGCACGAGGGGTCACCACGGACGTGATTCGTCAAGAACGCAACGAGCGGGTTCCACTCGAGGGCGGGATGGGAACCGCATGGGACGCCGCGAACGCCGCCCTGTTCCTCGCCTCCGACGAGGCGCGATTCGTCACCGGCGTCGTCCTACCCGTCGACGGTGGTACGACGATTCGGATCGGCTGAGCCTCGATTCGAAAGTTCATCCGGTATTCCCGAAAACTGTGCTCAAGATCTGACATGGTGGTGTCGATATTGCAGCGGGCGGGCCACGTCGGTCGTCCACCTTCACGTCCATGTGACCATCAAGAATTCATGTAGGGGAGACTCCGTGAGCCCACGCAAGGTGAGCCGTCGTTCGTTGAGTGTGCTGATCGCAGTCGGGGTGGTGTTGACGTCGTGCTCCGGCGACAGCGACTCCGACGGGGACACCACCGTTGCCGGGTCGGTCGAAGCGACCACGGCACCCACCGAGGCGCCGGCCGATACGGACGCCCCGATCGACACCGCATTGACCGGGGAGGGACTGGCGGTCGGCGTCATCGCTCCGTCCCAGGGCCTGCTCACCACCCTCTTCCAGGGACAGACACGTGGCATCGGCTTCGCCGCCGACGACATCGCTGACGGTGGCGGCGTGTTGGAGGGCCCGCTCGATGTCACAACGACGCAGACTCCCCTCGACGGAACCGATGCCGACGTCGTCCCGGTGGCGATCGATGAGGGCGCACAAGCGCTGATCGGCCCAGCGGGTTCAAGCGGCGGAACCGACTACCGCGACGCAGTCGCGGCGGCCGACTCCATCTCGTGCAGCGCCTCGGCGACCCTGCCCGGCCTCACCTACGGTCAGGAGTCGTTCGGCCTGTTCCGCACGGCCCTGCCGGATGACGTGCTCGTGTCCTATCTCGCCGACACGATCATCGCCCGCCGCGACGCCGAAGATCCGGGCGCGGTCTGGAACGTCGCCATCGTCGCTCGGTCCGACGACTACGGCCTCGCCGTCGGAAACGGCTTGGCCGTGTCGCTCGAGTCACGCGGGCTCCAATCGAGCGTCGTCGACTACAACCCGCGGCGCGTGCTCTTCGTCGGCGAAGCCGCAGAAGTCACATCGCTCGACCCCGACGTCACCGTGATCGTCTCGTACGAGGAAGGTGCCGCCATCGTCACCGAACTCGTTCGCGGCGGAGTCGACCCGACCACCATGATCGGTCTCGAGTCGTTCATGCAACCGAACATCGCGACCACGTCGGCTCCCGACGGTGACGTCGACCTCGTCGACGGCTTCACGGTTCTTGGCGCCACGGGGGATCGGGCGTTCTTCCAGCGCCTCCTCGACGACGATCCGAACGGCCAGGTGGCCAACGCCGCCCAGGCGTACGACTGTGCCGTCGTGCTGGCGCTCGCTACCGGCGCCGTCGCCGACGGCTCGTCCGACTCGATGAGCGACGCCGTGGTCGAGGTCACCGGCGGCGGGACGCCGTGCACCACCTACGACGACTGCCTCAGCAAGCTCAACGCCGGCGAGAACATCGACTACGACGGAGCGTCGGGCCGGATCGCGATCGACGAGAACGGCGATCCGACGTTCGGCCGATTCACGAGTGCGTCCCTCGAGGCCGGCTCGTTCGCCAACATCAACACCGCCGACGTCGACCTCGCAGAGATCCGACGCGAGCAGGCTGCCTTCGCCGCAGCGGCGTTCACCACCAAGCTGCAGCAAGCGCTCACTTTCCTCGGCTTCTACACGGGCCCGATCGACGGGCTCGACAGCCCCGAACTGACCGCAGCGCTCGCGGCGTTCCAACTGTCGGTCGGCTTGCCTCCGACCGGCATCTACGATGCCGCCACCGACGCTGCACTCAGGGCAGCGCTCGGTGCGTACGCCGATCTCCTCAACACGTCGACGACGGAGTTGCAGATCCTGCTGACCGAACTCGGCTTCTACACCGGCCCGATCGACGGGGTCTGGAACACGGAACTGACGGAGGCCGTGCGCGCACTGCAACGTGAACTCGGTGTCCCCGAGACCGGCGTCCTCGATGCCGCGACGATCCGGGCTGCGTACCTCGCAGGTATCACGACCGGATCCACAACGACAACGACGGCTCCACCCGCCCCGGAGACCACGGCGGCCCCGGAAACGACCGCCCCACCCGAGACAGCACCGCCGACCACACCGGTGCCCGAGACCACGGCGGCTCCGACAACGGTCCCGCCGACCGCTCCCCCGACGACGATCCCACCGCCACCCGAAGAATCAGACCTCTTCGACACCCTCGTCGCCGACGGAGGCTTCACGATCTTCGTGGAACTCCTCCTCCAAGCCGGCTTCGACAACGACGCGCAACGTCCGGGCACCTTCACCGTCTTCGCCCCGACCGACGCCGCGTTCGAAGCCGACCCAGACGAACTCGCCCGGCTCCGAGGGCTCGACGAGGTCGCGTTGGCCGACTTCCTCGCCTACTACATCGGCGAAGGCGCCTTCACCACCGCCACGATGCCGCCATCGGTACCGACGGTCCACGGTGACCCGGTCGAGATCACGGGAACACTCCCCGATCTGCTCGTCGACGGGGCCCCCATCTCGCTGACGAAGCGCGACATCTTGGCCACGAATGGGGTGATCCAGGGCCTCGATGCGATCTTCCAGCCTCCGGCGCTCGACGTGCCGACCCCCGAGGAGGTCGAAGAGGAACCCGTCGCGACCGAGCCCGAGGCCTCGGACGCCTGAGCCGAGGCTCGACGGGCACCATCGGGTGTCGACATCACGAAATCGAACATGTCAATCCGGCCTGCATCGGAGGCAGGCCGGATTGACAATTTCTCGAAACGGTTGGCCGGATACGTCGCACCCTCGCCGGTGACGATCGCTCGCCCTCAGACGGAAACCTTCATTCCCAGCATCTCGCGGAGGGCCGCACCCATCTCGTCACGGGCGAAGTCGCCTGACACCAGAACACCGACGGCGGGCACCGACGTGTGCGCCAGTCCCTCGCACATGATGTGTCGGGTCTCGACCCCGGCCTCCGCCAGTGCGGCGGCGTACGCTGCGCCCTCGTCGGCCAACGGATCGAACTCACAGGTGAGGATCAGCGTCGGTGGCAGACCTGACAGGTCGGCGGCGCGGATCGGCGCCGCCTTCGGGTCGGTCCGGTCGGCCTCGTCGGCGTAGTGGTCCCAGAACCACTTCATCAACGCCGCCGTCAGGACGAACCCGTCACCGTTGCGCACGTAGGAGTCGCGCGTCTGGTCGCTGTCGGTCACCGGCGTGAGCAGTACCTGGCCGGCGAGTGCCGGCCCACCGGCGTCGCGGGCCGACTGTGCGGCGACGGCTGCGACGTTCGCGCCGGCGCTCCAACCGCAGACGGCGAGGCGGTCCGGAATTCCACCCAGTTCCTCGGCGTGCGCAGCAATCCACTCGATGGCGGCGAACCCGTCGTCCGCTGCGGCCGGAAAGCGGTCCTCCGGCGCGTGCCGGTAGTTCACGGACACGATGATGGCGTCGGACTTGACACAGAGATCTCGGCACATCGCGTCGTCGGAGTCGAGATTGCCGAGCACCCAACCCCCGCCGTGGAAGTAGGCGACGATCGGATGCGCCCCACCGGTCGGCGGTCGGTACAGGCGGTACGGGAGATCGCCCGTCGAGCCGTGTAGCACCCCGTCGACGACCTCGCCGACCTCAGGCCCTGGTGGATTCGCCGCACCGGCCGCAGCCATGAACGCTCTCGCATCGTCCGGCGACAGCGACTCGATCGGGGGCAGGCCGAGGCTCGCCATGATCTGCATCATCATCCCGACGTCGGGCTTCAGCTGGCGGACAACGCCGTCGTTGACGTGGGAGCCATCGCTGCCGGACAAGACGAACCCGAGGTAGTCACGCTCGACCACCTCGTTGCAGATCGTTCGGTACGTGTCGACGCCTCCGACGTACGGCAGGAACACCCGCGGTTTGCCAGGCACGTTCGCGCCCATGTACCAGGAGTTGGCGCTCGGCATGAGCGTGAGGTCCGCGAACTCGTTGTTGTGCTTGACCCAGCCCGCCTCAGCGGTCTCGGTGGGTTCGATCGTGTCGAAGCCTCGTCGACGAAGCTCCTCCAGGCAATCGGAGATCCATTCGACGTGCTGCTCGATCGACACGGCCATGTTCGACAGCACCGAAGGACTTCCCGGTCCGGTGATCATGAAGAAGTTCGGGAATCCGGTCGTCATCAGGCCGAGGTAGGTCTCCGGCCCAGCGGCCCACTTTTCCTTGAGTGTCGAACCGTCGCGACCCGTGATGTCGACCGAGACGATCGCGCCGGTCATCGCGTCGAAGCCGGTCGCCATCACGATCACGTCGAACTCCAGCGATTCGGCCGAGGTGTCGATCCCGGTTTCGGTCACCGTGTCGATCGGCGTCTTGCGAAGATCGACCAGACGGACGTGGGGCTGGTTGTAGGTCTGGTAGTAGTTCGTGTCGAGACATGTGCGCTTCGTACCGATGTAGTGCGTCGTCGGGCACAGCGCCTCGGCGGTCTCCGGATCGTTCACGATCGAGCGGATCTTGTTGCGGACGAACTCCCCGACCATCTCGTTCGCTTCGGCGTTGGACAACGTGTCGCTGAAGCCGGCGCCGACCAGCAGCAGTTCGCTCGCCTCCCAGAAGCTTTCGAACGATTCCTGGCGTTCCTCCTCCGATGCCGCGAGGGCGCTCACCATCGGTGGGTCGCCCATCGGCACTCCGGCCCGGGACCAGCGCGCCCGCTCGCGGTAGCCCGCCGGATCAGCTTCGTAGTCGGCGCGACGCGCCTCGGGCAGCGGGCCATTGCGGGCCGGGATCGAGAAGTTCGGCGTGCGTTGGAAGACGGTGAGTTGGCTGGCCTGGCTGGCGATGATCGGAATCGACTGGATGGCTGACGAACCGGTGCCGATCACGGCGACCCGTTTGCCGGTGAAGTCGACACCTTCGTGTGGCCAGCGCGAGGTGAAGTACACCTCCCCCGCGAACCGGTCGGCGCCGGTGACGTCGGGGGCTTTGGGGAGCGAGAGGCATCCGGTGGCCATCACGTAGTAGCGGGCCGACACGGTCGTTCCGTCGCTGGTGTTCAATCGCCACAAGGAAGCCGAATCGTCCCACCTGGCCGAGTCGATGCGGGTGGAGAACTGGATGTCACGACGCAGGTCGTGCTTGTCGGCGACGTGTTGGAGGTAGCGCAGGATCTCGGGCTGCGTGGCATACCGCTCCGACCACTCCCACTCGGCTTGGAGTTCCGGGTCCCAGCTGTAGGAGTAGTCGATGCTCTGGATGTCGCAGCGCGCCCCCGGGTAACGATTCCAGTACCACGTGCCCCCGACGTCGTCACCGGTCTCGAACACCCGGACCGAGAACCCGAGCGCTCGCAACTTGTGGAGTTGGTACAGCCCGGCCATTCCGGCACCGGCCACGACCACGTCGAAATCGGGTGTGCTCACCGTGTCTGTGTCATCCATGCGCCGATTGTTGCAGCCACGCCGGCGGGCAGACGATGCGGGCTGTCAGGCCCGCAGGCGGTCAGGGCGTCAGGCGGTAAGGGTGCGCAGATAGTCGACCACGAGTCGGACACCTGAGCCGGTGCCGCCCTTGGACAGGTACGGCTTGTTCGGCGCATCGACCCACGCCGTGCCTGCGATGTCGAGGTGGGCGAACGGATAGTCGCCGGTGAACGCAGCGAGGAACGCCCCGGCGGTGATCGAGCCACCGGGTCGACCGGCCAGGTTCTTGAGGTCGCCGACCTCGCCCTTGACCATCTCGTGGTAGTCGTCCCACAGAGGGAGCTGCCAGGCGCGGTCACCGCTCGCGACGCTCGCGGCAATGATCGCGTCGGCCAGGGGCTGGTCGGTTGCCATGACACCGGTCGCAAAATTGCCGAGTGCAACGATGACGGCACCGGTGAGCGTGGCCAGGTTGACGATGGCCGCCGGTTCGTAGCGCTGCGCGTAGAAGAGGGCGTCGGACAGGATCACTCGACCCTCGGCGTCGGTGTTCAGGATCTCGACCGTCTTGCCGCTCAGCGTGTCGACGATGTCGCCCGGCCGGTAGGCGTTCCCGGCGATCATGTTCTCTGCCGACGGCACGAGGCCGACGACGTGGACGGGAAGTCCGAGCTCGGCGACCACCTGCATGATGCCGATCACGGCGGCCGACCCACCCATGTCGTTCTTCATGTGCAGCATTCCATCTTCGGGCTTGATGTTCAGCCCGCCGGAGTCGAAGGTGATCCCCTTGCCGACCACGCAGATCGTCGGAACGTCGGACAGTTCGGCGCCGTACTCCATGATGATGAATCGAGGTGGGCTCGACGACGCCTTGCCGACGGCGATGATGCCGCCGAAGCCCTGCTCCGCCAACTGCACCTCGTCGAGGACCGTGACGGTGACACTCGGATTCCGCTCCCCCAGCTCGACGGCACGCTGCGCGAGCTGCGGCGGGGTCTTGTGCACGGGCGGTGTGTTGACCAGGTCGCGGGCGAGCACGACGCCGCGAGCGATCGCCTGACCGGTCTCGCAACCGCCTCGAACCGAGTCGGCCGAGTCGGCGGCAACGAACACGGTGACGTCGCCGATGGTGAAGGTCTCGTCGTCGGACAGGCCTGTCCGGTGTTCGAGGTAGCGATAGGCCCCCAGTTCGAGACCGATCGCGAGCGCTTCACCGACGTCGGCACCGTCGAGATCGGTCTCGCCGAGCAACCCGAGCGTCACCGACGCCGCACCGAACCGACGCGCTTCCCTGACTCCGGTCGCCGCCGCTTGGCGGAGCGACTCCGTCGTGATCGTTCCGGCCTCGCCGAGCCCGACGAGCACGACCCTGGCCAGGGACCCAGTCGGATACGCCGTCAGCACCTGGTTCGGCTTGGCCGCGAAGTCGGGGGCGCTGAAAGCGCCGGCGATCGAATCTGGGATCCTTCCGCCGCTCGCGCAGAGCACGATGGCGACCTCCGAAGCTTCGGTGACGACGTCGCCGGCGGTGACGGTGATCTGCATGGTTCCTCCAAATCGGTGGGGCGACCCGTCCGAGCCGCGACCCGAGCGTGACGTTACAGCTGGACCGGTGAATCTGGCCCCAGGGGGATCCCGAGCAGGAACCACGCGGCGAACAGCAGGATCCAGGCGGCCAGGATGTAGAGCGCGTACGGCAGCATCAACGCGATCAAGGTGCCGATGCCTGCGTTCTTGTCGTACCGCCGTGCGATGGTCACGATGAACGGGAAATACACCATCAGCGGCGTCAGCACGTTGGTCGGCGAGTCACCCACTCGATACGCAGCGAGCACGGTCTGTGGTGCCACGTCGAGGCGGGCGAAGATCGGGATGAACACCGGAGCGAAGATCGCCCACTTCGGGATCACCCCTGGAAGGATCAGGTCGAGCACGGCGATCACGAGGATCATCAGGATCAAGAGCAGCAGCGCCGGAACGTCGACTCGCTCGAGCACCTGAGCCATCTCGACCGCGATCACTCGGGGCAGATTGGTGTAGTTGAAGAACGCGATGAACTCGGCGATCATCAGGAACATCAGGAGCAGCCCACCGAGCGAACCGAACGTGGTGCCGATCGCATTGACGGCATCGTCGGCCTTGGTGATCGTGCCGGCACCCTTGCCGTAGGCGATCCCGCAGATGAGGAACACGAGGGCGATCAGGAAGATCAGCGAATCCATGAACGGCGTCGCCCCGATGATGGCTCCGGTGTCCGGCTCCCGAAGCGGTGCGCCCGACGGAATCGTGAGGAGAGCGATCGCCACGATGCAGCCGATCAGCGCATACAACGCATAGCGCAAGCCTTTCGCCTCACCGGCGTGGTCGACCTCGGGTTCCTCGGTCATCGCCGGGACCGCTCCGACGACCGCCCCCACCGGCGGGTTGTAGGGGCCGAGCCGTGGCTCGATCACCCTGGCCGTGACGATGGCTGCAACGCCCGACAACAACAGCGTCGACACGATGGCGAAGTAGAAGTTGGCCGTGATGTCGAGCGGCTCGCCGCCCGCCAACGCAACGGCTTCGTTCGATATCTCCGTCAGCATGCTGTCGATCGGAGTGATCAGGATGTTGACGCCGAAGATCGCGCCGACGCCGGCGAACGCCGCCGCCATTCCGGCCAACGGGTGTCGGCCCACGCTGAGGAATGCAGCGGCGCCGAGGGGAATCAGGATCAGGTAGCCGGCGTCGGACGCGACGCTCGAGAGGACGCCGACGAGAATGAGGATGTACGCCAAGCCGCTCGGCGGCGCGACCTTGACGATCTTGCGGATGAGGGCGCCCATCATTCCGGCTTGCTCGGCGACGCCGACGCCGGCCATCGCCACCAACGTCACCGCAACGACCCCGAATGCGGCGAAGTTGGCGACGAACGTCGAGAACACGAAGCGCAGGCCGTCGACCGACAGGAGACTGCGGATCTCGAAGGTCTGCTCCTCGATCGTGTAGTCCGGGATCTCGACGATCTGCTCGGTCACCACGTCGTACGGGACGACCGAGCCGCCGAGTACGCCACGAAGGTCTTCGAGCACGCCGGTCGGCACCGGGACGGCGACCTCCTCGGTCACGCTGATGTCGAAGAAGGCCAGGATCGCCGAAAGCACCATCAATCCAGCGATCAGGTACAGGAACATGATCGCCGGCGTCGGCACCCTGTTGCCCACCCGTTCGATCACATCGAGGAACCCGCCGGACGTGCTCGGAACCTCTTCGTCGGTCGTCGACTCGTCGCGTGCCATCTCACCCCTCGCATCAGCTGGACGACCCCTGCGGTCGCCGGCCCGACGTTACGTCAGCGACAACCCTGCCACGGAGATCACCGCGCGATCGGACGGACGAGCCCGCCGGGCAGCACACGGAACGCCGCGGCGAGCTGAGGAAGGAACTCGCTGTAGGCGCCTCCGTCACGGCGCAGGGGCTGGCGCAGGTTCGGCGCTGAGCGCCTGTTTGACCCGCACCCGCAGCCACGGCGGCGTGATGACCGTGGAGAGCAGCAACACGAGCAGCAACGCTCCGTACGCCTCAGCATCGAGGACGCCGTTCGCGAGACCGATGCTGGCGAAGATCAGGCCGACCTCGCCCCGTGGGACCATGCCGATGCCGATCGTCAGCTTGTCGACGGCGAGGCGTCCGACGCCGAAGGCGGCCACGAGCTTGCCCAGCACTGCCACCACGAAGAGACCGGCCGCCAGCCCGAGGACCGACGGCTTGAACATGGCTTCGAGATCGGTGGCGATACCGATCGACACGAAGAACACCGGCATGAGGATCTTGCCGACGGAGGTCAGGTCGGTGGCGATCCGTTCGTGTCCGTCCACGCGGCCCAACGCGAGGCCGGCCATGAACGCGCCGATGATGAACGCCAGGTTCGTGACATCGGCGACGATCGCGAAGCCGAGGATCGTCATGAAGGCAACGACCACGATCGTCGACGCCGACTTGGCGAATCGGTTTATCAGCCGCACGATGTGGGGCACGATCAGCAGCCCGACGATGCCCGCCCCGATCAGGAAGAGCGCAGCCAGTCCGAGCGTTTCGAGCACCGTCATGACGCCGACGGACTCGCCGGTCACCGACTTGACGACCACGGTCAGGATGACGAGCCCGAGCACATCGTCGACCACGGCGGCACCCAAGACGATCCGCGACTCCGGAGCGTTGATGGTGCCCAGATCACCGAATACCCGCGCGGTGATCCCGACGCTCGTCGCTGTGAGCGCGGCGCCGATGAACACCGCTGTCTTCATCTCCTGCCCGAAGGCAAGCGCTACGCCGAAGCCCGTTGCGAACGGCACGACCACCCCGATGATCGCCACCGAGGTGGCGACCGCCCCCACGCGCCGTAGATCGACGAGGTCCATCTCCATCCCGACGAGGAAGAGCAGCAACAGCACACCGATCTCGGCGAGAATCCCGATCGACACACCGCGATCACCGGTCAATTCGACCCAGCCCAGCACGGACGGACCGATGATGATGCCGCCGATGATCTCTCCGAGCACGGCGGGCACGCCGATCCGCTCGGCCAGCTCACCGAGCAGCACCGCCGCCCCGAGAATGATGACGAGGTCGAGAATCAACCTTGCGAGGTCGACGCCTTCAGTCGATGCAAGCACGGGCGAGACACTAGGGCACGCCTCAATCGAGGACCTCGGCCAGGATCACCGGCAGATCACATTCAGATCACAATCGGATCACAGGCTCTGCTGCCACGTGTTGCGCGCCGTCGAGATGTCGCGGGTGACTCCAGAACCGAGAACCATCCCGAGCGCGATCCCGAACATGGACAGCACCACCTGCACCAGCGCCTCGACACTCTGGGTCGACCCTTCCGCGGCAGCGCTCAGGCCGAGGAAGCCGAGCGCTCCGGGTACGAGAAGCAGGAACGCAGGGAGTGCGAGCACGTTGGCGGGCGGTGCCGACTTCACGCGCGCGAGCGCCCGCGACACGGGAACGATCACGAGGGCACCGACGAAGCCGGACAGGTCCGGGGTGAGCAGTGCGCTTCCGAACCGCTGGGCGATCGTGCTGATCAGGAGCATGAGCGCCACCCAGACGAGGCTGCCCTTCGGAGCGCTCTGGAACAGGACGAAGCCCACCGCCACGAAAGCGATCGCCGCCCAGGGCGCCCACCATCCGAGCTGATCAGCATCGATCGACGGGTCGACCAGCTCACCTGCGACGGCGATCCCCATCACCACCCCGAACACCAGCAACGTCAGCTGGGCCGCCCCGTAGACGAGCCGACTCGCCCCGGCGATGATCTGACGATTCGTGAGTTCGACGGCGGCGATGGTGAGCGTCATGCCGGGCAGGAAACTGACGAGCGCAGGTGTGAGCACCTTGATCGGTTGCGCTCCCACCGCATCGGCGAGGAACGCGTTGGTGATGACCGTGACCGTGAAGGCTGCGATCACGGGCATTGCGGTGCGCATGGTTGCCACCCGTTGTCCGATCAGCAGGATGAATCCGACGAGCGCTCCGAGTATCACGTATGCGGGCAGTGCCGAGAGTCTCGGGTTGAGCGCGAGCCCAAAGCCGAACGTCAGCACGGTGTGCCCGACCACGCGACTCCACGATCGAAATCGGGGGCGCGACACGAGGATCTCGAGCAGTCGACGTGAGACGTCGAGTGGATCGGGCTCGCCGGTGCGAGCCTCGTCGGCGAGCCTGGTGATCGCAGCTTCTTGATCGAGCCGCAACGGACGACCGATCGACTCGTCGACCTCGGTGGCGATGCCACCCTCGCCCTCTGCCTGGATGATCAAGACGGTCGGGAGTACCACGATGCGGATCGGGTTGGAGCTGTAGGCCGCCGCGATCTCGTGCAGACGATTCTTGACGTCGTTGGTCGCCTCGCCGGCGTCGAGCATCGCCATACCGAGCACCCGCAGCATCGTGACGAGCGCTGGGTCGACGGACTCCACGACGCGCTGCGAGCGAGGTCGCGGACCCCCCTGCGCCCACCAGGTTCGAAGGAACCCCTGGGTGCGACCCCACGCGTCGCGGCCGTCCACGCCGCCGACGTCCGCCGAGTCGTCTGCGTCGTCGATGCCCTCACCCATCGTGTGCATCTTCGCGGAAACAGCGCACGTGGCAGTGCGCTGGCGCGACCCTCCCGCCGTCGAACACGCGACTCGGGCCGTCCACCGATCTACCAGTGCGACGATGTGGCAGAGTTCGGCGATGACGACGGATCATGATCGATATCGGCAGGCGGCACGGGTACTGCACGATGTGGCCAAACCGATGCGTGTGCTTTCCGCACTCGGCTGGGACGCCTCGGTGCGCAACGACTTTCTCGCTGGCGGCGCGCAGCGGTTGCCCCAGCCGACCTACCAGCAGATCGATCCGAACCCCGTCCTCGACGGCGTCGCAGCAGCGAAGCGTCTCCTCCGCCAAGGCAACGTCGTCGACGAGTGGCTGGAACGGGAGGCGAACGCGATCGAGTCGACGGCGTTGATGCTCTCGTCCCTCGGCACCCCGGCATTCCATGCGTACAGCCGTCAGCTGTACGGAGTGCCCACCCAACCGCTGCGATTCGATCCGGCCACGCCGCTCGAGTTGGCCAGGCAGATCCAGGTCAACCTCGCCGAGTTGCAGGACGTCCATTTGATGCGCCCGCCCGTGCGATCCAAGACCGGAGAGGAGGTGGCCGCTCAGCTGAAGGTCGCGGTCGACGAGCACTTCGGTGAGGGGGCGCCGGAGATCCTCGTCGTCGACGAGTTGTCGGCGAACGCGGTGGCCTCGACGAGTCGGATCAAGATTCGCCGCGACGCACAATTCACCGCGAAGGACGCGGCGCAGCTGCTCAACCACGAGGCCTTCATCCATGTCGCCACAGGATTGAACGGCCGCGAACAGACCGACATCCCGATCCTCGCGATCGGCCACCCCGGAACCACCCGCACGCAGGAGGGGCTCGCCGTCTACTCCGAGTACGTGTCCGGCACCCTCGATCTCGACCGGCTTCGTCGCTTGGCCGATCGGATCCTTTCGGTGCAGATGGTGATCGACGGCGCTGACTTCATCGAGGTGTACCGCTGGTTCCTCGACCGGAGCGCCACGCCGGAGCAGGCATTCGAATCGACCAGGCGCAACTTCCGCGGCGGCGTCATCACCGGAGGCTCGCCGTTCACGAAGGACTGTTCCTACCTGTCGGGTTTCCTGTCGATCTCGACGTTCGTGCGGTCGGCGTTCATCGCCGGACGGCCGGACACGCTGGGCCTGCTTTTCTCCGGCAAGCTCGACCTGTGGTCGGTCGCCGCCCTCGGTGAGCTCCGGAGTCAGGGCCTCGTCAAACCGGCCAAGTACCTACCGCCGTGGGCGCTCGATCCAGGGTGGGTGCTCAGCCACCTCACGCTCAACGCCTTCATGGCCAACGTCGACCTCACGGCGATGAGCGGCGCGGTCGGCGACATCCTGACCAACTGTCCGCGGGTCGAGATCCCACCCGAACGCCTCGAATCCGCTCCGACCTGACCGGGGCCTACCTCTCGGCGCTCGCGCTCACGGCAGCCGGAGGCAGGCTGACTTCGAGCAGCTCGAAGTCGTCGGTCCATGCACTCCATCCCCACGTCATGTCCGGTGGGTAGGCGATGGCGTCACGGGCACCGACACGCTCCACCCACCGGCGTGATCCGTCATCGAGGCTGAGGTCGGCCTCGCCACCGAGCACGACGTCGAACAGGAACTCTGCGTCGTGTTGCAGCTCGGCCCGAGGGACGCCCGCGGCTGGGCTCGGCCGTGCACGTGTCGGATCGGCGGAGACGACGACCGCTGCGGCCAAGCCATCCGTCGCCGCCGCGATGCCGGTGTCGCGAGCGCTGAGACCATCGATCAGCCAGGGCGCTCGAGACGTCTCGCTGGCGACGTGGCGAACGAATCGCTGTCCATCGAATCGACGCGCCGGATCGACGACGCCCGTCGGCAGGTCGATGTCGTGTTCGATGAACGTGTCGTGCTCGGCCGGACATCCGATCTCGATCACCTCGAGACCTTCGGAGGCCCGGAGCACCCGGTGTCTGATCTCGGGGGGCTGCAGGACGCAGTCACCTGCTTCCAATCTGAACGGCTCGCCTTGATCCTCGTACACCAGATCGACCCACCCGCGAGCGCAGAAGATCATCTGGAAACGGATGCGGTGGAAGTGCACCGAATCGGTGACGTCGCCACCGCCCGGAATCCGAATGTGCGAGGCGATGAACCGTCCGCCGGCCCGACCAGGCAGCAGGTCGCGGTACTGCATGCCCGCTCGGCCGATCCCGAAGCCATCGGACGACCGTACGAGTGAGAAGGCCGGGTCGTTGTCCGGCAGCTCGACGGTGTGACCATCGGCCACGAATTGGATCGTGGTTCCGTTGGGAGCGATCAGGCTGGGCCTGGCCATCGGTTCCGGCACTCGCGCCACGAGAGCGATGGGCGTGTCCGAGTCTGACCGGGCCACGCGCACCGTGATGCCCGAACCGGACAGCACACAGGTCGCCGGATCGTCAGCAGGTGAGACCGACTCGATCCGGAGCCCGACCGTGGCCGTGAACCACTCGACCATCGCTGACAGATCGGTGCACGCGACCACCACTTCGATCCGCGACGCACTCTCCATCGCGATGGTGTATCAGCGTTTGGCCAGGTCGTGCGGGCCTGAACTCAGATAACCGAGACCGTCGCGAACGGTCGCACCCCACGGTTCCATGATCTCGAACAGCTCGTCGATGTCGCTGCCGAGTGCATCAAGGGCCGGCGCCATCTGTTCGTCCGTGGCGACCTCGATCGATTCACGCAGTGCGCGTCCAGCGTCGGAAAGGCCGTCGGCCTCGAGCAGTCCGCGATCGCGCAGGTCGGCTTCGGCCGCGTCGAACTGAGCCTCGGTCCAACCCCGCGACCGGCTGTAGGTGCGCAGGCCGAGACCCCAGTAGAGCTCGCTGATCAACCCGATCTGTGTCGCCGAGAGTCCTGCGGACACCCACGACGCGTTGTGCGAATCACCGCGGTACTCGCGGAGGAAGTCGCCGTGGTGCCAGGTTGCCGCGAGCGGGTCGGCGGGAACGGGCAGCGAACGGATTCCGGCGGCCAGGGGCCGGCCAGCGATCTGGAGCACCGAGGCCGCCCCTTCCAGCAGCTCGGCGACACGCTCGACGCCGTCGGGCCGCTCCCCGAGCAGGCGACGGAGCTGAGCGACAGCACCCGACGCCCGGGCCTCGCGGATCGTGGCTGCGTCGGTTCGTGTCCACGCGATCGTCGTGAGGGGGACGACGACGTCAGGGCTGAACACACCGAACGCCGCAGCGATGACCTCACCGGGCACCTGTCCCATGACGCTGCCGCGGCTGGCGAAATAGGACGGGCCGTCCGGCAGCGCCACACCGCCGGCATCACCGGGGCTGGGGTCGAAGCCCAGCGCGACATAGTTGGCGTGACACTCGGGCGAGAAGTACACCTGGCCGACCACCGGTTCGAGCACGGAGCCGAGGCGGCGGGCGGTGCGGGAACGTTCGGTGAGCTCGGTGTCGGTGGTCATGGAGCGGCACGGTACGCCCCGTGTCCGACCCCCGACGAACCGGCCCGCCTGCGCACCCCGCTGCCAACTCCTCACGAGATGAGGCCGAGGTGCTACAACTCGGGCATGTCACCGGACGCCTCGCCCAACACGACCCCACCGAGCGTGAAGGTCTTCGTCCACGGCAACCCGGAGGTGTCGGCCATCTGGTCGTTCCTCGTCGCCGAGCTCGAGGCCCGCGGCGTGTCCGACGTCGTCCTGCTGTCACCGCCCGGCTTCGGTGCGCCCGTGCCCGATGGCTGGGCCGGTGACGTCGATGCGTACCGCATGTGGCTGATCGACCAACTGGAACAGATCGCCGGCGACGGCACCACGGTGATCGACCTCGTCGGTCATGACTGGGGTGCCGGTCACGTGTTCGGCGCAGTCGCCGATCGACCCGACCTCGTCCGCTCGTTCGCCGCGGACTGCGTCGGGATGCTGCACCCCGACTACGTCTGGCACGACATGGCACAGGCGTGGCAGACGCCCGAGGTGGGCGAGCAGATCGTCGAGGGGATGATGGGTGCGCCGCTCACTGACCGTGTCGCCATGTTCAGCAGCTTCGGCGCTCCCGACGACATCGCCTCTGCGATGGCGGAGGCGGCGGACTCCGACATGGGCCGCTGCATCCTCTCGCTCTATCGATCGGCGGCCCAGCCTGCCACCGCAGCCATGGGTCAGCGGCTCCGAAGGGCACAGCGGCCGCCGATGCTGGCGATCGTCGCTTCGGATGATCCGTACGTGTCAGCAGCCGAAGGTTTGCTGGTCGCACGGGAGTTCGGCGCGCAGCAAGTCGCCCTCGACGGCTGCGGGCACTGGTGGATGTTCGAGGAACCCGGCGTCGCCGCCGATGGTCTGGTCGCGTTCTGGTCGAGCCTCGACGAGTGCCGAGGCGACCGGATCAGGCGTCGACGGTGACGTCGACGTCGAGCGGCGTGACGTCGATGGTCTTGCGGCCCTTGCTCTGGCCGAACGAGACCGAACCGTCGACCAGGCTGAACAACGTGTCGTCCTTGCCCTTGCCGACGTTCTTGCCGGGGTGGAACTTGGTTCCACGCTGACGGATCAGGATGGTGCCAGCGGTGATGCTGGTGCCTGCGAACACCTTGACGCCCAGTCGCTGAGCGTTTGAATCACGACCGTTGCGGGTTGATCCGCCACCTTTGGTCTTCGACATGACGTGGTCTCCTCGACAACGTTGGGACTACAGAACGGGATCAGACGGTGATCGAGGTGATCTCGACCATGTGGTACTTCTGGCGATGCCCGTACCGCTTGTGCTGGTTGGTGCGCTTCTTGAAGGTGTAGCCGTTGATCTTCGGACCCTTCACCTGGCCGACGACCTTGCCGGTCACGGCCGCACCCTTGAGCTCGTCGGGAGTCGCGAACACCGTCGCGCCGTCGACGACCATCACCGGGGTGAGCGACACGTCGCTGCCATCCTCGGCATCGAGCAGTTCCACGCGAACCTGCTGGCCTTCGGCCACTTTTTCCTGCTTGCCGCCCGAGGCGATTACTGCATACATAGCGGGTAGCGATGCTAGCGGCCGTTTCGCCGAACTCAACGCGCCCGCCATCCGTGCGTCATTCGAGCAGGCTGTAGTCGACGGTCACGCCGCGACCCTGACATTCGGGGCACTCGCTCGCGTACTCGCGCAGCAGACCTTCGCCGATGCGCTTGCGCGTCATCTCGACGAGACCGAGTTCGGAGATGTCGAAGATCTGGGATCGTGTCTTGTCGCGAGCGAGAGCGTTGCGGAACAGCTCGACGACCTTGGCACGGTTCTCACGAATCTCCATGTCGATGAAGTCGATGACGATGATGCCGCCGATGTCGCGCAGCCGGAGCTGCTTCGCGATCTCCTCCGCCGCTTCCATGTTGTTGTGGAAGACCGTCGCTTCGAGGTTGGAGCTGCCGACGTTCTTACCGGTGTTGACGTCGATCACCGTGAGCGCCTCGGTGTGCTCGATGATGAGCGAGCCGCCGGAGGGCAGCCAGACCTTGCGGTCGAGCGCCTTGTGGACCTGCTCGTGAACGTGGTACTTCTCGAACAGCGAGATTCCCTCAGCGGCCGCGTCGTAGTACTCGATCCGATCGGCGAGGTCTGGATTGAAGGCGGCGACGTACTTGCGTACGTCGGTGAAGAGTCGCTCGTCGTCGATCACCACGCCGCGGTAGTCCGCGTTGAACTCTTCGCGAATGACACGTACGGCGAGCTCCGGCTCCCGGTACAGCAACGTGGGTCGCTGCGCTTTGGCGGCCTTCGCGGCGATGTCGTCCCACTGGTCGAGCAGGATCGTCATGTCGGCGACCAGCTCGGCCTCGGTCGCGGCCTCGGCCGCCGTACGCACGATCAGCCCGTGCTCGGCCGGCTTGACCCGGTCGAGGATTCCACGCAGTCGCTTGCGTACGTCGTCGGGGAGCCGCTTGGAGATGCCGTAGGTGGTCGAGTTGGGGATCAGCACCACGAAGCGACCGGGCAGGGAGACTTCCTGGGTGAGCCGGGCGCCCTTGTGCCCGATCGGGTTCTTGGTGACCTGGCAGATGATCAGCTGCTTGTTGCGCAGGATGTCTTCGATGCGGGGGTTCTTGCCCTTCTCGACGATGTCTTCTGCGTCGTATTGGACGTCGCCGCGGTACAGCACGGCATTCTTCGGTGTGGCGATGTCGACGAACGCCGCCTCCATACCCGGCAGCACGTTCTGGACCCGGCCGACGTAGATGTTGCCATGGATCTGGCTGATGTCGTCCGCTGGCCGGCTGACGTAGTGCTCGATCAGGCTGCGGCCCTCGAGCACGGCCACTTGCGCCATTCCCGGACGCACCTGCACGGTCATGAAGTACCGGCCGATCGGCTTGCCGTTGCGCTCGCGTCCGCGACGCGTCTCCAGCATCGCGGCATCCATCGTCTCGGCCTTGCCGGACTTCTCGCGACCGCCGCGGGCTCGTCGTGAACGCTTCGCCTGACCGTCGGCACTCGACTCGTCGTCGGCTTCACGGCGTTGGTCCGATGTTGCTGCGTCGGCACGGCCCGAAGCTGGAGTGTTCGCGCCGCCACCGGAACCACCACCGCCGCGCTTACGGCGCCGCCGAGGATTTGCCGCGGCTTCTGCAGCAGGGGTCGAGCGAACCGCGGGGCCGGGTGGTGGTGACGTGGGAATCGGCATCGTGTCACCGATCTGTGGGCGTCGGACCAGCGCCCGCTCGGCAGCCTCGGCCGACGGACGTCCCTCGCTCATCGGCTCGGGCAGCTCGACGTCAGAAGCAGCGTCGGATGCAGCAGTGTCCGAAGCAGCAATGTCCGACGAAGCGGTGTCCCACGACTCCTGGTCGGGCTCTGCCTGGTCTGCCGCGCCGGCCCCGCGGCGGCGCTGACCGCCTCGCGAACCGCGGCGTCGCTTCGACGGATCGCGGGGGCCATCCGGGTTGGTGGTGTCCGGGGGTGAATCTGTGTCGTAGTCGGAAGTGGACGCTGTCGCCGTCGAATCAACTGGTGAATCGGGACGGGACGAGGGAGACGGCGTGTCGTTCGATGTCGTGGGAACAGCGTCGTGGGCGCTGTCCGCGTCGATGTGATCCATGAAGTGGGGGTTCCCTTCTGAGGGGCGCCGCCTGTGGGCACCCGGTTCGCGAGATCACTTGCATGTCGCAACAGACCATCGCGTCGAACATCCGTCGATTGTACCCCACCCCCTCCCGTCACGGCCGGAGCCTCTCCTCCCACACCCGATCCCGCGTCCGCGATCTACGTTTGTGACAAGAAAATTGAGGGACGTACCGCGGAATGCTTGTCGCAAACGTGGACTGAGGTCGCGGAGAGTGGATGACGAACGCCGTGCGTGGGTGAGCTGACGGGTCAGCGCATTCGACGCATGTGGACACTCTGTACGAGCCCGAACATGGCGAAGTACACG
>JANNNB010000179.1:0-5165 GCA_031398325.1 Actinomycetes bacterium | reverse complement strand
CGTGATCGGGATCAGCACCGCAGTGGCGTCGGACCGACCGAACTACCCGCCGTCGGAATGGATCGTCGAGAAGGGCTGGCCGTGGCCGACGATGGCCGACGACGAGCAGGCCGACGCGTTCATCGATTTCGGTGGCGCCGGCTTCCCGTTCCTCGTGATCCTCGACACCGACGGCACGGTGCTCGCCCGCCAGAGCGGCGAGAGCTCGGCGGAGCAGATCAAGGCGTGGATCGACGCGACCCTCGCCACCGCCGCCTGATCCGAGCCGAGTCAGTTGATCGATCGAGCCGCAGCCTCGGCCCGGCTGAGGATTTCTGCCACGGGTCGGCCGAGGGCGGTCGCTGCTCGGGCGGCGTCGTCGAACTCGACCTTGATGCGGTGACCGGCGATCTTCACGCCGATCGTGTGCCCGTCGACCTCGACCGATGACATCTCGCGCTGCTGCGGCCAGCGCACGATCGACGACGCGCGCACGCCGAGCGATCCGGTGTGTTCGAGGAGCAGGCGACGCATGCGGCCTGAGTCGGACGGATCGCAGAGCACGCTCACGGTGTGGGCCGGACGACCCTTCTTCATCACGATCGGGCTGATCCACGCGTCGTGAGCGCCCGCCTCGAGCAGCTGGCCGATTGCGAACGCCAACACCTCGCCCGTGGCATCGTCGACGTTGACCTCGAGGAGCGTGACCGCAGCTCCGTCATCGTCGGCTGCAGCGCCGAGTGTGGATTCACCGATGACGACCTGAACGACGTTCGCTCGTTCGGCGACGTCGGCCGTTCCCGCTCCGTAGCCGACCGATGCGATCTGCATGGTCGGAGGTGGTCCGAACGATGTCGCCAACGTGGTCATCAGCGCAGCGCCGGTGGGAGTCGTGACCTCGAGGGTCGTCGCGAGGCCGACCGTCGGCGCGCCCGCATCGCGCAGCAGCGCCACCGTTGCCGGTGCAGGATTCGGGAGAATGCCGTGGGCGCTGCGGATCGAACCGGTGCCGAGCGCGATCGGGCTGCAGTGGATCTCGTCGATTTCGAGAGATTCGAGGGCCGCGCACACACCCACGATGTCGACGATCGCGTCGAGTGAGCCCACCTCGTGCAGCTCGACATCTGCCGGGTCGACCCCGTGGATCGCCCCCTCGACCGCGGCCAGCCGCTCGAACACTTCTCGCGACCGGCGGCGGACCCTGTCGGGAAGGTCCGCCGCATCGAGCAACTGGAAGATCTCCCGCACCGGTCGATGCGGCACGTGAGCGTGTCGATCGTCGTGCTGGTGATGGTCGTGCTGAGGATGGTCGTGGTGGTCGTGATCGCCGTGTCCCGGATTTGTGTCAGCAGAAATCGGTGATTCGTCGCTGTGCGCTGACACAGAATGCGGATCCGGGTCGAACGAACCGTGGGTGACGACGTTGGCCCAGGTGGCGCCGACACCGCAGCGTTGGACGCGTTCGAAGGTGAGGGCGTAGCCGTCGACGCCGAGGCCGCCGAGCGTCGAAGCGATCACGTCAGGGTCGGCTCCGGCGTCGACGAGTGCGGCCAGTGTCATGTCGCCGGCGCTGCCCGCCTGACAGTTGAACCACGCGACGCGGCCGGATGTTGGTCGGTCAACCATCGCGGTCCCCGTCGGTGTCGGGTCGGCCGCGCATGATGCGGGCGATGGCGCATGCCGCACCGAAGCCGTTGTCGACACCGACCACCGTGACGCCGCTGGCACACGAGGCGTGCATGGCCAGCAGCGCGGTCACGCCTTCCAGCGACGACCCGTAGCCGACGCTGGTCGGCACCGCCACGATCGGCGCGCCCGTCAACCCGCCGATCACGCTGGCGAGCGCACCCTCCATGCCGGCGATGACGATCAGCGCGTCGGCGGTCGTGATCGTGTCGAGCCGGGCGAGCAGGCGATGCAGGCCGGCGACGCCGACGTCGGCGACGAGCTCCGCCTCGAGGCCACTGGCTCGAAGCGTCGCGATCGCTTCGTCGGCGACGGCGAGGTCGCTCGTACCGGCGGTGACGACCACGACCCGCCCGCCGCGGACGGTCGTCGGCGCCCTCCAGAGCAGACATCCGCCGAGTTCGATCATGTCGGGGTCGATGGCCTGGCAGGCGGCTCGTTGGGCGTCGTCGGCGCGAGTCAGCAGCACCGGACCGGTGCCGTGCTCGAGGAGTTCGCCCACCACTCGCGCGCACTGCTCGGGCGTCTTGCCGGGCCCGTAGATGGCCTCGGGCATGCCCTGGCGGAGGTGGCGGTGATGATCGACCGATGCACCCTCGACGTCGGCGAAGGGAAGTCGGCGGAGTTGTTCGACGGCCTTGTCCGGGCTGATCGCTCCGGTTCGTACGTCGTCGACGAGTTGTCGAATGGTCGCCTCGTCCACGGATTCATCGTGCCATGTGATCGGGCTCCTGACGTAGCCTGACCGGCCATGGCGCAGCGTGTCGGCTTCTTCGGTCCGTTCGGGACCTTCACCGAACAGGCGCTGAAGACCATCACCGACCTGGCCGGCTCGGAGCACGTTCCGTACCGCACCGTGCCCGACGTGCTCGATGCCGTGGAGTCCGGTGACGTCGATTTCGGGCTGGTGCCGATCGAGAACTCGATCGAGGGGATGGTCAACTTCACCCAGGACGCGCTGGCCTTCGACCACGAGCTGCTCATCGTGCGCGAGGTCGTGATCGACATCGAACACTGTCTGTTGGCCCGGCCCGGGGTTGCGTTGGCCGACGTCGTGCAGGTCCATTCGATCCCGGTCGCGACCGCTCAGTGTCACCGGTACCTGCGCGAACACCTGCCCGAGGCCGACATCATCGTGTCGAACAGCACGGCCGATGCCGCCCGCACCGTCGCGGCCGATTCGGTCGCGAGTGCCGCGCTCGCCCCGCGTGTCGCCGCCGAGATGTACGGGTTGGAGGTGATCGCCGAGAACATCGCCGATCACGAGGGCAACCAGACCCGGTTCTTCCTGGTCGCTCGCGAGGGCGTGCCCGCACCGACCGGCCACGACCGCACGGCGCTGGTGATCTACCAGCGTGCCGACGAGCCCGGCAGCCTCGTGTCGATCCTGCAGGAGTTCACGGCCCGCCGGATCAACCTGTCGAACCTGACGAGTCGTCCGACCAAGGCCGGTGGCCTCGGCGACTACTGCTTCATCGTCTACGCGGAGTCCCACGTCGCCGACGAACTGCTCGCGGACACGATGCGGGCGCTCCATGCGAAGCAGGGGGGCGTCAAGTTCCTCGGGTCGTATCCGGCTGCGGGCGAACAAGCCGAGTCGGCTCGCGAGCATGCCGACACCCGCTGGCGCGAGGCCGACGACTGGCTGCAGTCCATCCGCGCCCGCGTCGGCCACTGACCCGTCGACCGTCGCTACTGTCGGGGCATGTCGGATGCAGCAGGAGTACAGCCGGTAGCGGTCGTCACGGGGGCCAACTCGGGGATCGGGCGGGCCACCGCCATCCATCTCGCGATGCAGGGCAGCCGGGTGTTCGGCACGGTCCGCTCGATCGGGAAGGCGGACAAGCTCCGTGCGATGGCGGAGGGAGCCGGTGTCGCTATCGAGCTCGTCGAGCTCGACGTGGCCGACGATGCGTCGGTCAGCGCCGGCTTCGAGGAGATCCTCGACGCCGCCGGTCGTGTCGATCACCTCGTGAACAATGCCGGCGTCGGCGGCAACGCAGTCGCCGAGGAATGCCCGACGTCGATGTACCTCGACATCATGAACGTCAACTTGTGCGGAGCGGTCCGCTGCATCCAGGCGGTATTGCCGCAGATGCGCGAGCGCGGGTCCGGCACGATCGTCAACGTCACGTCGGTGACGGGCCGGATCGCGGCGCTCGCTCAATCTCCCTACGTCACGTCGAAGTGGGCGTTCGAGGGTCTGAGTGAGGGCCTCGCCCAGGAGTTGGCGCCGTTCGGGATCCGGGTCGCGATCATCGAGCCGGGCGTGACGAAATCGGCCATCTTCGCGAAGAACATCGACGCCCCGAACTCGACGGGTGTGTACGACGCGCACTATCGCCGCATGTTCCAGTTCTACGCCGCCGGAATGGCACAGGCGACCGACCCGTTCGAGGTGGCCGACGTGATCCACCAGGCGATCACCACCGACGAGCCGCGACTGCGCTACCCGGTCAGCTGGTGCGGTCCGGAGATGGCAGCACTGCACGATCGGATCGATGACGCCGACTGGATCGGGCTCGGTGCGATCGAGAGCGACGACGACTACAACCGTCGGTTCCAGGAGATCTTCGGCGTCGACATCTCCGGCGCATGACCGGCCCTGCGTGATCTACTACCGCACGTGACCACCCCGGGCGAGTCCGACGCCGCCGATCCGTTCCGCATCCTCACGGTCTGCACCCACAACCGGACGAGGTCGGTGATGATGGCCGCGCTCATCGGCTCGATGCTGGACGATCGGCTCGGCGCGGGGGCCGTCGTGATCGAGTCGGCCGGATTCGGCCCGCCCGACATCCCCGCGATCGCCGATGCGGTCGATGCGATGCGCCGGCGGGGGCTCGACGTGTCGGCGCACCGCAGCCGCCAGGCCACAGCGGAGATCGTGCGGTCGGCCGATCTGATCCTCACGGCCGAACGCGATCACGTCGTCCGCATCGCATCGCTCGACCCGGCTGCGTTCCGTCGATCGATGACCCTGCCGGAGTTCATCACCGCCGCATCTCGATCGTTCTCGACAGATCGTGGCACTGCCTGGGTGCAGGAGCTGACCGGGTCGCGAACCGCGCAGGCCTACCTCCGCGATCCGATCGAAGAAGTCGACGACCCCACCGGGCTGCCCGGCCGCGCGTTCGAGGCCGCTGTCGTCGACATCGAGGGGCAGTGCTCGATGGCTGCCGCCGTGATCGCCCGCATCCTCGGCGACGCCTGAGTCCGCCGTGAC
The DNA here is from genome assembly GCA_031398325.1 of Actinomycetes bacterium. Lineage (GTDB taxonomy): Bacteria > Actinomycetota > Acidimicrobiia > Acidimicrobiales > Ilumatobacteraceae > Sva-07. The sequence goes on along the minus strand of JANNNB010000179.1, from coordinate 274 downwards.
CTCCTTGCTCACCCTCGACGACTACCTGCGCAAGATCGTCAGCGCGAAGGTGTACGACGTCGCGGTCGAGACACCGCTCGATCCCGCGCCTCTGCTGTCCGAGCGGATCGGCAACACCGTGCTGCTCAAGCGCGAGGACACCCAGCCGGCGTTCAGCTTCAAGCTGCGGGGCGCCTACAACAAGATGGCCAACCTGCCGTCCGACCGGTTGGCCCGCGGTGTGATCTGTGCGTCGGCCGGCAACCACGCGCAGGGCGTGGCGATGAGTGCCCGG
>JANNNB010000139.1:0-10115 GCA_031398325.1 Actinomycetes bacterium | reverse complement strand
CCCCGCCGGTCGGCTCTATCACTTCGGGGTGGTGAGCGCGCCGCCCGACCTCGACGCGTTGGCGTCGTCAGGAGAGTTCGACGTGGTCGACGGCCCCGCGACTCGCTACGGCGCTCGGGGCAACGGCACATCGTTGTATGTACGCGATCCCGACGGTGCAGTCGTCGAACTGCGCTACTACTGACGGCGGACCGCCAACACGCCGACACGCCGGACCGCCGACACGCCAACACGCCAACGCGCCGACACGCCGACACGCCGCTGATTCACAAGAGCACATAGTGTCGTCGTCGGCGGGCATCCATCGGCGGTCAGACCAGTTCGGAGATTCATCATGCGCTTGCGATTCGGCACCTTCATGGCACCGTTCCACCCACCCGAGCACAACCCCACGCTGTCGCTCGAGGCCGACCTCGACCTCCTGCAACACATGGACACGCTCGGCTTCGACGAGGCGTGGATCGGCGAGCACCACTCTGCCGGCAGCGAGATCATCGCGTCACCGGAGATCTTCATCGCCGCTGCGGCCGCCCGCACCAAGCACATCAAGCTCGGCACCGGTGTCGTGTCGCTGCCGTACCACAACCCGCTGTGGACGGCCGAGCGAATCGTACTCCTCGACCATCTGACACGCGGTCGCGTGATGCTCGGCGTCGGGCCCGGCGCACTCCCGACCGACGCCGCCATGCTCGGCCTCGAACCGAGCGAGATGCGTCCGATGCTCGAGGAGTACATGGCGATCGTGATGCAGCTCCTCACGAGCGACGAGCCGGTCAACTATTCGTCCGATCGCCTGACCCTCAACGACGCCCGGCTGCATCTGCGTCCGTACTCCGATCCCTTGTTCGACATCGCCGTGGCCGCGGTCGCGTCCCCCTCTGGAGCGAAGCTCGCCGGCAAGTACGGCGCGGGTGTGTTGTCGCTCGGTGCGACGGTGGCGATCGGGATGGATGTCCTGGCGCACCACTGGACGATTCAGGAGGACGTCGCCGCCCAGCATGGGCAGGTGGCCGATCGCGACAAGTGGCGCCTCGTCGGGCTGATGCACCTGGCCGAGACGGAAGCGCAGGCACGCCAGGACGTCGAGTACGGGATCACGCAGTGGTTCCGGTACTTCCAGAACGTCGCCGCGTTCCCGCAGATGGCCGTCGAGGGCGGCGACATCGACGAGATGGTCGCCTTCGTGAACGGTGGCCTCGGTGTGATCGGTACCCCCGACCAGGCGATCGCTCAGATCGAGGAGCTCCTCGAACAGTCCAACGGCGGCTTCGGCGCCTATCTGACCCTGAGTCACAACTGGGCGAACAACCAGGCCACCAAGAAGAGCTACGAGTTGTTCGCCCGCCACGTGATGCCACGCTTCCAGGGCGGCGTGAGCAGCCTCATCGGCGCCGCGGAGCGGGCACAACGGGCCCGCCCCGAACTCGCCGAGAAGCAGTTGGCGGCCGTCGACGAGGCCACACAGCGCTACGAAGCGGAGATGGCCCGCGCCTGACTCGAGCGTTCGACGGTGATGTCGCCGCGGTCCGCCGTCCCGCCTGCGCGCACCTGGGCCCAGCCGGCCTCAGCGCACCAGTCAGCGGCGCGGGTCGTACGACTGCCGTCGGAACGGCCACGCCTCGGCCGACATGGCGGTCAGCGACGTGCCGTCGGAATAGCCAGGCGTTTCCAGTGCGAGCACCCGTGCGACTGGATGCTTGGTCGACCTCGTCGCCAGGATGCCGTACTGCAGAACCCAGCCGACGCCTGTCGCGAGATGGACGGCGTTCGTCGTTGTTCGTGCCCACCGGTCGGGCGGTTCCCGCCTCAGGACGGCCGCAGCGACCTTGCGGCCGATCTGCCCGGGAGCTGATGCATCGTCCCAGTTCTCGACGCTGCGAGCGGACTCCCAGCTCCACGCCGATTCGCTGCCACCCTCACGCCGATATCGCGTGTAAACGACGAGATCCATGCCGAGTGTGCCGACCGCGCCGGCGACGGCACCGAGCCCGACGTATCTGGGCGTGCGTGTGACGCGTGCGGCGAGACCGAGTCGTTCAGCCGGCGGAGAGGTGAAGCGCAATGCGATCATCGCCTCGACGTTTGCGCGGAGCGATCGGACTCGAACCGGGGACACTCACGGGCCGAACCCTGGTTGCGTCGCACGCCTCACTCGAGCGGTGCGAGTCCTCCGAGGATCGTCGGGTAGAACTCGGCGACGGTCGGGTGGATCGGCAGCATCTCGGCAAGGACGTGGAAGGTGGCGTCGGCGTGCATCAGCGCGCTCACGATCTGGACGATCTCGTCACCTGCGTTCCCCAGCACCGATGCACCGACGAAGCGCTCGGTGTCGGCATCGACGAGGAGGTTGATCAAACCTCCGGTCTCGCCGTCCAGGACCGCGCGGGTCACGCGAGACATCGGCAGCGTGGCCTTCATGATTCGGCGCCCCGATGCAGCGGCCTCGCGGTCGGTCATGCCGACGCGGCCGAGCGGCGGGTCGGTGAACATCGCGTAGGTCGGGATGCGCGAGTCGGCGGTGCGACCGCCGCCGTTGAGGTGGTCGACGAGGATTTCGTAGTCCTGGTACGAGGTGTGGGTGAACGCCCCCCGGCCGTTGATGTCGCCCAGCGCCCAGATCCCCGGAACGGCGGTCCGGAACACGCCGTCGGTCGGCACGTACCCACGCTCGTCAGTCTCGAGGCCGATCTGGTGGAGGTCGAGGGAGTCGGTGTTGGGGGTGCGTCCGATCGCCACGAGGAGGTGCGAGCCCTCGATCGGCTCCTGTTCGGCGAGGTGTACCCGGACGCCTGACTCGGTCGGCTCCACCCGTTCGACGTTCGATGACGTGCACAGCCCGATGCCTTCCGCCAACAAGATGCGGGCGATCTCGTCCGAGATCTCAATGTCTTCGCGAGACGCGATCCTGTCACCTCGCTCGACGATCGTGACGTCGCTGCCGAACCGCGCGAACAGCTGGCCGAGCTCCAACCCGATGTAGCTGCCACCAAGGATCACGAGATGAGCCGGCAGTTCGTCCAGATGGAGCACCCGGTCGTTGTCGAGCCAGTCCACGTCGTCGAGGCCGGGAATCGGCGGCTTCGTCGCGCGCGTACCGACGTTGAGGAAGACCTCCGGTGCACTCAACTCGAGATCGCCGACGGCAACGGTGAACGCCGTATCGATCCGGCCCGTGAAGCGCGCCTCCCCGTAGACGAGGGCGATTCCCGGCGTGTGCCCAAGTGCCTCGGCCTGGGCCTCGACCCAACCGTCGATCAGTTCGTCCTTCCGGGCCATCACCTTCGCGAAGTCGACGGTCACCTCGCCGGTGCGCACGCCGAAGCGCTCGGCGGTCCTCGACAGGTGCGCCACCCGGGCCGATGCGCGCAACGTCTTGGTCGGGCGGCATCCCCGATTCAGACAGGTGCCGCCGACTTTGTCTCGTTCCACGAGTGCAACCTGCTTGCCGGCGGCCGCCAAATGGCGGCCGACTCCCGGGCCGGCTTGCCCCGATCCGATCACGATGGCATCGAACTCGATCATGGCTGGTCTCCTTTTCGCATCTTGCCCCTCACACCATCGCGCCTCGGGCCACGACTTCGCGCCCGTAACGAACCCTGGTTCGCGGAATCGCCCGACCGGCGGCTGGGCGGTGGGGTCGGCGAGATCGTCCTGGGAAGCGGTCGCCGGGTCGGATATTAGGGTTGTCGCATGCCGCGCGACGGTCCCGGGCCGCCTGCACGGCCGGCAACGAGAGTGTGACACGCTCGATCGGCTCGTCGCCGCGGCCCGCCGGGGTCGGAGCGGCGTCGTGGTCGTACGTGGCGAGGCGGGGATCGGCAAGACGGCGCTGCTGGACTACGTGACGGAGCAGGCTCGCGAGTGCCGGATCGTGCGCGCGGGCCGGTATCGAGTCCGAGACGGAACTTGCATTCGCAGGACTCCACCAACTTTGTGCACCACTGCTGGACCACTTGCCGAGTCTGTCAGCACCCTCGCGACGCCGGCGACGAGCGGTCACCGCGATTGCAGGCATCGCCATACTCGGCGCGTCGATGTCCGCGTGTGGTTCCGGTGGTGGCGATGCCGTCGCTGCGATCGACACCGTCAGCAACGTTGCGGCCGACGACAACGTGCCCGGATCGGCCGGGACCGGGACCCCGACCGGTGAGTTTCCCGGACGAGCCGGTGGCACCGGGGGCCAGGTCACTGCGATCGACGACGCCACGCTGATCGTCGAGAGCCAGGGCCGCAACGGCACGACGACCACGCTCACGGTCCAGACCTCCGACGAGACAGCCGTGACCACCACCATCGACGGAGCCATCCAGGACGTGGCCGTCGGCGACCAGATCGTCGCCATCGGTGAGGCGGGCGACGACGAGTTCGTCGCCACGGTGATCTCCGAAGGCGGCGGTGCGTTCGACGGTGCCGGGTTTCCGGGCGGAACTCCCGGGGAACGGCCGGAGTTCCCTGACGGCCAATCCCCCGACGGGTCGTTCCCGACACCGCCAGAAGGACTTCCCGAGGACTTCCCTCAGCGTGCGCCGACCGGCGAAGACGGAGCTGGCCCCGCAGGACAGGGTGGCGGACCGGCGGGCGGCGGGTTCGTGACCGGGACGATCACCGACGTCGGCGACTCCACCATCACCATCAAGTCCGAAGACGGCACCGAGACCGTCGTCCGGCTCGGTGACGATCTCTTCATCACGGTCGCAGTGGACAAGCAGTTGAGCGACATCGAGCTGGGAACGACGATCCGAGTCTCGGGCGAAACCACCGACGATGTCGTTGTGGCCACCTCGATCGTGATCGTCGGCAGCTGACCGTCAGGGAGCCTGTCGTGCGCCGATCGATCAGCTGCAGCCGCTGGTGTTGCCACAGCTCGGACAGGCGTGGCAGCTGCCCGAGCGGATCATCGACACGCCGCACTGCATGCACATCGGCGCGTCGTTCGGCCGGACGATCCCGCGTGCTGCGGTGTTGTCCTCCGGCGTCTCGACGATGAGACCGAGTTGCATCTGTGCAGACAGCTCTCCCGCCGACGGCACCGACTTCGGGTCCGGCGGGAGTTCCGAGCCCTGGCTCGTGCGGGTGATCGCTTCCTCAACACCGGGCAATGTCGGCTGCAGGCGTTCGTTCACCGAGAAGATGCCGAGCTCGGCACGCTCGTCGTAGGTCATGTACTCGAGCGCCAGACGGCGGAACAGGTAGTCCATGATCGAGCTGGCGAACCGAAGGTCGGGGTCGTCGGTCATGCCGGCAGGCTCGAAGCGCATGTTCGTGAACGCCTCGACGAACGCCCGCAGCGGAACGCCGTACTGCAGGCCGTAGCTGACCGACTTCGCGAATGCGTCCATCACGCCCGCCATGGTGGAGCCCTGCTTGGAGACCGTGAGGAAGATCTCGCCCGGTTGACCATCGTCGTACTCGCCGATCGTGGCGAAGCCCTTGCAGTCGGCGACGCGGAACTCGAACGTGCGCCCCTTCCGGGTACGCGGTAGCTTTTGGCGGATCGGCTGATGCACGACGCGTTCGATGATCCGCTCGACGACGCCGTTCGGTCCCAGCGTCTCGAACTCCACGACCTGCTCCGACTTCGCGACTTTGGACGTCGACAAGGGCTGGCCGACCTTCGAGTTGTCGCGATAAATCGCGACGGACTTGAGACCGAGCTCCCAGGAGAGCTGATGGAGCGTCGCGACGTCGTCGACGGTCGCTTCGGCGGGCATGTTGATCGTCTTGCTGATCGCCCCCGAGACGAACGGCTGCACTGCCGCCATCATGCGGACGTGGCCCTCGTAGTGGATCGTGTTGTCGCCCATCGAGCAGGCGAACACCGGTACGTGCTCAGCGAGCAGGTGCGGCGCGCCGAGCACGGACATGTGCTCGTCGATGTAGGCGACGATCGCGTCGACCTGGTGCGGCGAGTAGCCGAGTCGCCGCAGCGCACGGGGAATGGTCCGGTTGACGATCGACATCGTGCCGCCACCGACGAGCTTCTTCGTCTTCACCAACGCGAGATCGGGCTCGATACCGGTGGTGTCGCAGTCCATGGCGAGCCCGATGGTGCCTGTCGGAGCGATGACGACGGCCTGGCTGTTGCGCACGCCGCTGATCCGGGCTTGGTCCAGTGTCGTGTCCCATGCCTGACGGCTCGCCGCGACGAGTTCGGCGGGCACTCCGTCGGCCTCGGAGATGGCGCGGCTGGCCGTCCGGTGCATGTCGAGGACACGAAGGGTGTGCTCGGCGTTGGCGTCGTAGCCGTCGAACGGACCGAGGCGCGCCGCGGTGCGGGCGCTCGCGCTGTAGGCCGTCCCCGTCATCAGTGACGTGATCTCGGCCGCCCATGCCCGACCCTCGTCGGAGTCGTAGGGCAGACCGAGTGCCATCAACAGCGCTCCGAGGTTGGCGTACCCCATCCCGAGCTGACGGAACGCCCGGGTCGTGTCGCCGATCTTCTCGGTCGGGTAGTCGGCACGTCCGATGAGGATCTCCTGCGCCGTGAACATGACGTCGACGGTGTGGGTGAATGCTCCGACGTCGAATGCTCCGTCGTCGTCGAGGTACTTCAGCAGGTTGATCGACGCCAGATTGCACGCGGAGTTGTCGACGCTGAGGTACTCACTGCATGGGTTACTGGCAGTGATCCGGCCGGCGTTCGGGATCGTGTGCCAGCGGTTGATCGTGGTGTCGAACTGCAGGCCCGGGTCGGCAGACTCCCAGGCCGCTTCGGCCATCTGTCGCCAGAGGTCACGCGCTCGGACCGTCTCGAGCACCTCGCCGGTGGTGACGGCGTTCAGGTGCCAGTCGGCGTCGTCGACCACCGCCTGCATGAACTCGTCGGTGACCCGGACCGAGTTGTTGGCGTTCTGGTATTGCACCGAGAACGAGTCGGCGCCGTCGAGGTCCATGTCGAAGCCGGCATCGCGCAGGACCCGTGCCTTTCGCTCCTCGATCGCCTTGCACCAGATGAACTCCTCGATGTCCGGGTGGCCGGCGTTCAGGATGACCATCTTGGCGGCACGTCGGGTCTTGCCGCCCGACTTGATCGTGCCGGCCGAGGCGTCGGCGCCGCGCATGAAGCTGACCGGACCGGAGGCCGTACCGCCGCCCGTCATCGGCTCCTTCGACGAGCGGATCCGGGACAGGTTGACCCCCGCGCCCGAGCCACCCTTGAAGATGATCCCCTCCTCGCGGTACCAGTTGAGGATCGAGTTCATCTCGTCGTCGACCGACAGGATGAAACACGCCGAGGCCTGCTGCGGGACGCCGGTGACGCCGATGTTGAACCACACCGGGCTGTTGAACGCCGCCCGCTGCGTGACGAGGATGTACTTGAGTTCGGCCGTGAACGCCTCGGCCTCGGCCTGGTCGGCGAAGTAGTCGCCCTCGATGCCCCACCGTGTGATGGTGTCGACGATGCGGTCGACGACCTGGCGCAGCGACGACTCACGCTCGGGGGTGCCCGGAGTGCCCCGGAAGTACTTCTGGGCGACGATGTTCGTGGCGTTCTGCGACCACGAGTCGGGGAACTCGACGCCCAGTTGCTCGAAGGCGACGGCGCCGGTCTGCCAATTCGAGATCCGCGCATCGCGACGATCCCAGACGACCTCGTCGTAGGGATGCACGCCGGGCGACGTGAACAGTCGGCGCAGCCCGATCGCCTTCGCCCCGGATTGGCCGGGTCCGTTGCCATCGGCGGTGATGGAGTCGGATGCGATCGACATGGTGGAACCCCTTGTCTCGCCTGGAACCAGGCGGGAAATCGAGCCTTCAGTTTACAGCGCGATCGGGGCGCAAACTACAGCGGTGTCGTTGTACGAACATGGCCGACTGCGGCACGGTGTCACAGGTACAGGGTTCGCTCCCCAAGCAGACACCGTCGACCAATGTCGAACGAATTTCGGCGCCCGCCGTCTTGTCCGTGCTCCATGCCGCAGTCGGCAGAGGGCAACCATACGAAGCGCACCCTGTGGGGCGAAAGGGGTACAACCCTGTGAATTTCCGGTGGCCAACATGAACAGCATGTGGACGACCGGCATTTCCCCCCAAAATCGGCGTTTGCGACAAGTAGTTGGAGAACCGGGTCTCCGAAATCTTGTCGCAAACGTGATGTGACGGGCTCAGGCCGGGGTTGGGGCGGCGGCCGGGGCGACGGAGACGGGGATGCCGTTGAGGACCGATGTGCCGGAGAGTGGATCCATGGCCGAGTCATCGGACAGGACGTTGGAGTTCACGCCGGCGTGTTCGGCGGCGATCCGCATGCGGGTCCCCGGCACGTCGTGACCCCATCCGTGAGGAAGGCTGACGACACCAGGGCGTATCGAGTCGGTCACCTCGAACGGCGCAGTGACGGACCCGACGCGAGAGGTGACCGATGCCGGCGCCCCGTCGGTCAGACCCAACGTGACGGCGTCGTCGGGGTGGACCTGCAGCGTGCACCGTGGCGTGCCCTTCACGAGCACGTTGATGTTGTGCATCCACGAGTTGTTGCTGCGGAGGTGACGGCGACCGACGAGCACCATGCCGCGATCTTCGAGCGTCGGGGTCGCCGCCTCCAGTCGTGCGAGGTCGTCGATGAACACCTGCGGCGCGAGTTCGATCTTGCCGCTCGGCGTGCGGAGGATGTCAGGGAGCCGCTCGACCAACGGGCCGAAATCCCGCCCGTGCGGCCGACCGAGGAGATCGTCGAGCGAGGTTCCATGCGGGTCGATCCCGAACCCGTCGCCGTACGGGCCGGTCCGGAGCATGAAGTCGAGGACCCGCGCGGGTCCACGACGGCCGTCGGCGGCGAGCTCGGCGAGCAGCTCATCGGCGTCACGTCCACCGACCGGCGAAAGGTCGTCCTTCACCGCCCCCCGGACCATCCCATCGATCATCATCTCGTCCGCCATGGACGGATCGGCGTCGATCCCGAGGCCCTGGGCGACGAGGGTGAGCTTCGAGATGATCTCCCATTCGTCGGGCTGGCCATCACCGAGCGGGAGCACGGCCTCGGAATAGTTGGCTGTGTTGCGGACGGCGAACTGCAACAACAGCACGTCGTAGTGACCGCGCTGGAGCTGGGATGGTGGCGGAAGGATCACGTCGGCGTGCCGGGTCGTCTCGTTCAGGTACATGTCGATGCTGACCATGAACTCGAGCTCCTCGAATGCGCCGGCGAGCTGCTCGCTGTTCGGCGTCGACAGGACCGGATTGCCGGCGAGCGTGACCAGGGCCCGAATCTGCCCATCCCCTGCGGTGGTGATCTCCTCGGCGAGAACTCCGACGGGATACTCCCCCATCACTTCGGGATGACCTGACACGCGCGTCGTGCTTCGGCCGACCGTGAAACCGCGACCCGAGCCTGGCTTGCCACGGGTCAGCGGTCCGCCGGCGACCGGCGTCGAGAACATCGATCCCCCGGGTCGGTCGAGGTTGCCGCTGAGGATGTTCACCGCATCGATCAGCCACGAAGCGGTCGAGCCGAACTCGGTGGTGGTGGTGCCGATGCGGCCGTACACCGCCGCCGTCGGAGCGGCTGCGATCTCACGCGCCAGGCGTCGGATCGTCACCGCGTCGACACCCGTCGCTCCCGCGACGAATTCGGGGGTGAACGGAGCGATGGCCAGCGTGAAATCGTCGAGTCCGCTGAGATGCTCACCGATGTGGGGTCCCGGATCGGCCAACCGTTCCGACACCATCACGTTCGCGATCGCTGCGAGCAACAGAGCGTCGGACCCAGGGCGGATCGACACCCATTCGTCGGATTCCTCAGCGGTCTTCGATCGACGGGGGTCGACGACGACCACCTTGCCACCTCGCGCCCGGATCGCCTCGAGACGTCCCGGGAAATCCGGTGCCGTACACATGCTGCCGTTCGATGCATACGGGTTCGCCCCGAGCATCAGAAGGTAATCGGTTCGGTCGAGATCGGGCACCGGCACTGCGACCGGCGAGCCGAACACATGTCCCGACGCGACGTGACGGGGCATCTGATCGACCGTCGACGCGCTGAACCGGTGCCTCGTCCCGAGGCCGGTCATCAACACGCGGGAGAACAGCATCGACGACAAGCTGTGCGCCGACGGGTTTCCCACGTACACCGCCATGGATTCGCGGCCGTGGCGGTCCGCGACACCGCCGAGCCCGCG
>JANNNB010000036.1:0-3551 GCA_031398325.1 Actinomycetes bacterium | reverse complement strand
AGACCGGCGAAGTCTGTTTGTCGGCTGGAACGGCACGACCGTCCGACTTCGCAGCACTGATTGCGGCGACCGGATCCGAGGCGATGTGGACCGTGAACGTCAACGGGACCGCTCAGGAAGCGGCGGCTGTCGTGGCCTTTTTCAATGGAGAGGTGGGCGACAGCCGCGTCATCGGGATCGATCGACGAGGTCAAGATTGGGGCACCGTTGGACAGTGGGCGCAGCTCCGGTCAGACGGAGGTCAGCCAGCCCCCGTCCGCATCGCGGCGTGGGAGGTCGGCAATGAGGTGTTTGCCGCCAAGCCCGAGACGGGGCCGACGTGTGCCGCTTTTGGTTGGGAGGGGGTCTGGACCTGCGATGGCACGGCGTACGTCGAGGGCGATGCCGATCACGACGGCTTCCTGGCATTCCGAGGGGCGATGCAGGAGGTGGACCCGACGATTCTCGTGGGCGCCAACGGGATAGGTGGCAACCAGGACGGATGGTCCGGGTTTGGCAGTGCGGTGATCGATGCCGCTGCGGGCGAACTTGACTTCTACATCATTCACGACTACGGCTTCAACGATTCGCCGACGATCGATGAAGCATTGAGTCGACCTTTCCGTGCCTGGGCCGAGATCGTGGGCAACGCTTTCGTCGAACTCGAAAAGAGCAATCCGGACCGTTCGGTGCCGATCGCAGTGACGGAGTACAACCTGGTGTCTGGGGTGTATGGCGATCAGGACGGCATGATGGCGGAGGTCGTCAACGGCTTCTTCATTGCCGACACCATCGGGCAGATGGCCATGCGGGGTGTGACGATGGCCAACCAATGGGTGCTGGTCAACGGTGTGACGGATTCGGGGAGCGATTACGGGATCATCGATCTCGTCGCGGGCAATGTCAACCCGCCGTACTTCGCGCTTGCGCTCTGGAGCCGGATGGGTGAGGAGTTGCTGCCGGTCGAGGTGGGCTTCGACGAGGAATTCGAATTGAGTGTGTACGCCAGTCGGTCGTCCGACGGCACGGTTTCGTTGCTCGTCTTGAACAAGACCACCGAGCCCATCGAGGCGACGTTGGTCCTCGACGGTGCGCGCAACTCGTTCGTCGCCGGCATGGATGTTGCCTCGGCCACGTCGATGGAAGCCCAGGACATGCTGTTCAACGGATCGGCCGACACGTCGGCGGCGCTCGCCGTGGAAGGCCCGGCCATCAACGTCGGGTCGGTGGATCCGGCTTCGACGAGTCTGGAGTTTGAGCCCGTCTCACTCACGCTGATGACCCTGACCCCCGCCTGATCCGGACCCTGGTGTCTCAGTGGCTCCGGCGCGTCGGGGGAGCATTCCAGGCAGCGGTGCCGACGACGACGAGCAGAATCGATGTCTCGATCAGTGCGGTCAATCGTGCTCCGCCGAGTTCCGTCCGGTAGAGCAGGGAGTCGACCGGATGGAATGACACCATCCGGGCTGCGGCGTAGCACACCAGTGTGACGACGACGACAGCGGTCGGGAGGTAGCGCCGCCGGCGTTCGGGCACGCGCCAGACCGCGGCGATCACCGATGCGAGCCAGAGGGTGGCGAGCGTGCCCACCACCCAAGCCTGCGCGTTCCGCCGGGTCTGATACCAACCGCTCGACCGGGCTCGCTCCCGGCCCAAGTTGGCGAGTAGTTCGCCCGTATCGGACAGGCGTCCGAGGGCCATGACGAGCAGCAGAATCGTGGTTGCGTACCAGAATCGTGGCCACAGGTGCGAATATTCCACCGCGTGTGCCCTTCGTCGCCGACTCTCGACCAACCCCAGGGAGAAGGTGGCGGCGAGTGCAGCGACATACGCGAGCAGGACGCACCAGGTCGTGTCGATCCACGTCAGCACAGGCGTGTGACCGTACCTGGCTGCGTCAGCGGGCGGACAGGTTTGACAAACGCCAGAAGACGCGGGTGTGAAATGTGTCTCACGTCGCAACCGTCATCGGCGCCTCGCTCGTTGGAGTCATTGAAACAACACCGACGTAAGTCATCAATCGACCGCGGAGCGTGGCAATCCAGTGTATCGCGGTGTCGAACTCGCTTGCGTCACGGTCGAGAAAGTGTCACTTTGGCAGGTGACGGAGTGGCGGCAACATCGCACAAGAGCGGTGGGTGCTCCCGCTCGCTTCGGAGCTGAAAGCGCTGAAGAGAAAGGATGTGAGAGCACAGTGAGTGGGCGGTTGGGGGCCAATGTGGTCAGGCTGGATGCTCGTCGGCGGCTCGAAGACGCCCGTGGGCCTCGTCAACCACTCAGCGTGGTCGATGACAATCAAGCGACCAGACTCAAGCGCCGACTCGTCATCGCCGACGCCGCGGCCGCCACGATCGGGCTGATCGTGGCGTTCCAACTCCAGTATGTGTACAAGCCCGTGCCTCGGTATGTGGCGGTGGAGCATCTCATGTTGGTCGTCGTCGCGATCCCGTTCTTCGCACTCGGTGCGGGCGTGAACCGCCTGTACAAGGCTCGCGCCAACGAGCGCCAGGACGAAGAATTGTGGAATCTCGTCAAGGCGGTCGGGACGGGTGTCGGCGGTCTCGTCGCCGTCTCGTTCGCACTGCAGTACAAGGAGCTGTCACGCCTCTGGGTGATGCTCCTCATGGGTTCGATCGTGTTGGCACTGAGCATCGAACGGCAGATCGCCCGCAACCTGTTCGCCCGAATGCGGACTCGCGGCCAGATCACCCGCCGCATCGTGATCGTGGGAACGGACCCGCACGCGGTCGGGCTGATGCAGACCTACGAGCGTCTGCCGACGCGCGGCTACACCGTGGTCGGATTCGTCGGGGACGACGAGGCCGCACCAGAAGGAGTCTCGGTGCTGGGACCGATCTCGGATCTGACACGTCTGCTCCACGAGCAGCATGCGGTGGGCGCCGTCGTGTCCCTCGCGTCGGTCTCGCCCGAGGCGGTGAACGCAGTGACCCGCCAACTCACCGAGGACGGTTTCCACGTCACGCTTTCGTCAACGCTTCGAGACATAGATCTGACGCGCCTGCGACCGCAACAGCTCGACGGCGGCACCATGCTGTACGTCGAGCCGGTGCTGCGCGACGGATGGCGTGCGGTCGCCAAGCGCGTCTTCGACGTCGTTCTGGCGTCGATCATTCTCGTGGTCACGTCTCCGATACTCCTGGCGGCGATCATCGCCATCCGAGTCGATTCGAACGGGCCGGTGTTCTTCCATCAGGTGCGCGTGGGACGCCACGGCGAACAGTTCCGCCTGACCAAACTCCGAACGATGGTCGTCGACGCTCACGATCGCAGGGACGAGATCGCCCACCTCAACGAAGTGAAGGACGGGGCGCTCTTCAAGATCAAGGACGATCCCCGGATCACGAGGGTCGGCGGGGTTCTCCGCAAGCTCTCGATCGACGAGCTGCCACAGCTCGTGGCGGTGTTGCGGGGCACGATGAGCATGGTCGGACCACGGCCGGCGCTGCCCGAGGAGGTGGCGCAATGGGACGACGAAGTGATCGACCGCTTGAGTGTGCTCCCCGGGTTGACCGGGCTGTGGCAGGTGTCAGGCCGTAGCGATTCGACGTTCG
>JANNNB010000002.1:0-29304 GCA_031398325.1 Actinomycetes bacterium | reverse complement strand
CGAGAGCAGCCGCCGCTTCGCCGCCCGGATCGAGCACGCCGTGACCGTGCTCGGCGACGAGTCGCTCACCGATTTCTGGACCGCACGCCGACGCGCCGCCGACGGCACGAGCCCGACGCTGACAGGCCCGGAGTACAACGGCTGGCGGCGCGAGTGGGCGCTCGCCGAACGTCGCAGCATCGGCCACGTCGGCCTCCGCCGCCGCCAGACCCGCCGGTGGCCCGACCTCGGCTGAACCGCCACGAGGTCGTGCGCAGTTGGTGCGCGGTGCCTGACCCCGCGCACCAACCATCCGCACCAACCATCCAGATCGGACGAGGAACCAGCTCACCGGCGACAAGTAGCCTCAGACGGTGCCAACAACGCGGACGGTGAAATCGAAGCGAATTCCCTTGCGGCGATACGTCGCGGAGTTCGCGGTGAGCGCAGCCAGCTTCTGGTTCATCGCCTGGATCCTGCCGGGCATCTCGATCCGCGATTTCGGCACCGCCGTCATCTCCGCCGCGCTGGTTTCGATCCTCAACGCGGTCCTCTGGCCCGTGATCGCCAGGTACTTCTCTCGGGCCTTGCTGTGGACGGCAGGCATGCTCGGACTGTTCCTGAACGGGGCGATCCTGCTGCTCGTCGACTACATGCTCGACGGGCTCGTCGTCGACGGTTGGGGTGTGGCGATCGTTGCATCGCTGTTCATGACCGCCGTGTCGGTGATCCTGAGCAGCGTGCTGTCGCTCGACGACGATGCGGTCTGGCAACGGCAGACCATGCGTCGCATGGTCGATCGACTCGAACCGCCGACACCGACCGATGTACCGGGCGTGCTGTTCCTCCAGATCGACGGGCTGGCCGAGCCCGTGCTCCGACGGGCCATCGCCGAGGGACGTGTCCCGACGATCGCGAGATGGGTACGGAGCGGCACGCACCGGATCGATGGCTGGGAATGTGACCTGTCGTCGCAGACCGGCGCGAGTCAGGCAGGAATCCTGCACGGCAACAACCACAACATGCCCGCCTTCCGTTGGTACGACAAGGAATTGGGCAAGGTCCTCACGTCGAACCGTCCGAAGGACGCGGCCGTCATCGAGCACCGTCAGTCTGACGGCCACGGACTGCTGGTCGACGGCGGCGTGTCGCGGTCGAACGTGTTCTCCGGCGACAGCACCGACTCGATCCTCACGTTCAGCACCGTGCTCGATCGCAGCAAGCACAGCAAGCACACCACCAACTACGTGTTGTCCGATCCATATGCGGTCAGCCGACTGCTCGCGCTGACGGTCGCCGACATCTTCCGCGAGATCGCCGACCGGCGGCGCACGCGCCGCAACAACATCGAGCCGCGCCTCAAGCGGGGCGGGATCTATCCGGTGCTCCGGGCCGCCACGACGACGATCCTGCGTGACCTCACCCTCTACACCCTGATGAGCGACGTGTACCGCGGCGTCCCCGTGGCGTACGCCGATTTCGTCGGCTACGACGAGGTCGCCCACCACTCGGGGATCTTCGCATCGACGGCGCTCGACACGCTCGGCCGACTCGATCAACAGCTCGGCCGTCTGGAGCATGCGATCGCCGAAGCACCCCGGCCGTACCACGTGGTATTGCTTTCGGACCACGGGCAGACCCAGGGGGCGACGTTCCTCCAGCGGTACGGGGTGACCCTCGAAGACGTCGTGTCGTCGTTCATCGACGAGAAGCACGACGTGGAGGTCCCGGAGATGACATCGGAGGGCTGGGGTAACCTCAACGGCGCGCTCACCGAGGTGATCAACGACAAGTCGAGCCGGGTCGGCAAGCTGATCGGCTCGCTCGTGCGCAATCGCACCGTCAACGGCGACGTCGTCCTCGGGCCGGGCTTCGAGGACGAGGTCAAGGCACACAGCGACACCCCCCACGACCCGGCCGACGTCGTCGTGCTGGCATCGGGCAACCTCGGACTGATCTCCTTCACGAAGATCGAGGGTCGCGCCAGCTTCGAGACGCTCGGCACGCGCTATCCAGGGCTCCTGGCGGGGCTCGCCGAGCATCCCGGCATCGGCTTCATCCTCGTGCACTCCGACGAACTCGGCCCGTTGGCGATCGGGGCTCGCGGGATCCGCTATCTCTCGGACGATCGGATCGAGGGCGAGGATCCACTTGCCACGTTCGGACCCAACTGTGCTGCTCATCTGCGGCGGACGAGCTCCTTCGTCAACGCCCCGGACATCCTCGTCAACAGCTTCTACGACCCACACGCCGACGAAGGAGCAGCGTTCGAGGAGCTGATCGGGTTCCACGGCGGCCTCGGCGGCGAACAGACGATGCCGTTCATCCTCCATCCGTCGACCTTCGCGATGCCCGATGAACGAATCGTGGGCGCCGCAGGGGTGCACCATCTGTTCAAGGGATGGCTGGCCGATGTGCAGAGCGGCTCGTCCCCTCCCCCGTGGCAGCTTCCCGACGTCAGCACCGACGGTCCGCCGATGCCGGAGATCAACGCCGCGTGACATCGGTGCCGACGTGAGCGCGCCCGCCGTCACGGTCACATGGGTCGGGCACTCGACCAACCTGATCGACGTGGGCGGGTACCGCGTGCTCACCGATCCGCTACTGACCAAGCGGGTCGCCCATCTCCGCCGCCGGCGAAAGCTTCCGGCCGCCGACATCGCCGACGTCGACGTGGCGTTGCTGTCGCACGTCCACCTCGATCACATCCACATCCCCTCGATCAAGCGGCTCCGCCCGACCACCGCGCTGGTCGTTCCGAGAAATGCGGGACCGCTGCTGCGCAAGGCCGGGTTCACCGATGTGACCGAGGTGGTCGAGGGCGACATCCTCGAAGTCGGACCCCTGCGGGTGGAGGTGGTGCACGCCGAGCACAAGGACGGGCGTGGCCCGCACACGAAGCTTCACGCATCGCCGCTCGGCTTCATCGTCGACAGTGATGCCACGGGTGGTCACACCGGGTCTCGCGTGTACTACCCCGGCGACACCGACCTGTTCGGCGACATGGCGACGTTCGACGACATCGACCTCGCCCTCCTCCCGATCTGGGGGTGGGGATCGACCCTCGGCACCGGGCACCTCGACCCGCCGCGGGCGGCAACCGCCTCGCAACTCATCCGTCCGAAGATGGTCGTGCCGATCCACTGGGGTACCTACGCACCCGAGGACGGACGGCGAAGTCTGCCGCCGTGGTTCACCGACCCGCCCGAGCTGTTCATCGAAGCGATGGAGGCCACCGGCCAGTCGGACATCCTTCGGGTCATCGAGCCCGGCCAGTCCGTCACCCTCCCGTAACCCACGTTTGTGACAAGAAATCGGAGACCCGGGTCTCCGACTTCTTGTCACAAACGTGGAATGACGGCCAGTTACCAGGTGTCGATGTTGGGGCGGCGCGGGGTGCCGGCGAGTGGATTGCCGGGGGCGTTCCAGTGGGTTTCCGGGGCGGCGTCGAGCAACGTCGTGACCCAGCGACGGGTGTCTGCCGGATCGATCACGTCGTCGATCTCGAAGTGGGTGGCGACGCTCACCGCCTTGCCGTGCTCGTACATCCGATCGACCATCGTGCGGAACAGCGCCTCGCGCGCCGCATCGTCGGTCGCTGCTTCGAGTTCCTTGCGGTATCCGAGCCGAACCGCCCCCTCGAGACCCATCCCGCCGAACTCCCCGGTCGGCCAGGCGAGGCAGGCAAGGGGCGCCTTCGTCGATCCGCCCATCATCGCCTGGGCACCCAGCCCGTACGCCTTGCGGGTCACGATCGACACCATCGGCACGGTGATGTTGGCGCCCGTGACGAACAAGCGGCTGCAGTGGCGCACCAACGCGGTCGCTTCGATCTCCGGGCCGACCATCATTCCTGGCGTGTCGACGAGCGTGACGATCGGGAGACCGTACGCATCACACAACTGCATGAAGCGCGCTGCCTTGTCGGCACCATCGGAATCGATGGCGCCGGCGAGATGCGTCGGGTTGTTGGCGATCACGCCGATCGGGCGACCCTCGAGGCGAGCGAGGGCGGTGATCATGCCGACACCGAAGCCACTTCGCAGTTCGAGGACCGAACCCACATCGAACACGGCATCGACGGCACGGTGCATGTCATAGGCCCGCAACCGATCGACCGGCACGGCGGCCCGCGCCAGCCCCGGATCCGGCGCCGTCCACTCCGCCACCGATCCCTGGAAGTACGACACGTATTGCTTGGCGACCGCAACCGCCTCGGCTTCGTCCTGCACGACGATGTCGACGACGCCGTTCGAGCCCTGCACCTCCATCGGTCCGATCGCCGTCGGCTCGTACACCCCGAGACCGCCCCCTTCGATCATTGCCGGACCACCCATCCCGATGTTCGAGTCCTGGGTCGCGATGACGACGTCGCAGCAGCCGAGGATCGCTGCGTTGCCGGCGAAGCAGTATCCGGCGTTGACACCGACGAGTGGAACGGTGCCCGACAACTCACCGAACCAACGAAACGCCAGGCAGTCGAGGCCGCTCACGCCGAGACCATCGGTGTCGCCCGGCCGACCGCCGCCGCCTTCGGTGAAGAACACGATCGGCAGACGGAGCTGTTCGGCAACTTCGAAGAGCCGGTCCTTCTTGCGGTGGTTCTGTGTGCCCTGCGTTCCGGCGAGCACCGTGTAGTCGTACGAAACGGCGACGACCTTCGTCGTTCGGGCAGACGCCGCGTCGATCACTCCGGCATTCACCTCGCCGACGCCTCCGACCAGCCCGTCGGCCGGGGTGCTCGCGATCAGATCGTCGAGGTCTCGTCGGCGCCGTTGCGCGGCGATCACGAGGGGGCCGTACTCGACGAAGGTGTCGATGTCGACGAGGTCAGCCAGATTTTCCCGAGCGGTGCGACGGCCCCGCGCTCGCCGCTTGGCGACCGCCTCGGGTCGACGGGCATCCGACCCGACGGCGTGCCGCTCGATGACCTCGGCCAGGTCGGCGCGTTCGGCGGCTGCTTCCGATCCCACTTCGGACGCGGTCACTTTCGCCGATGGTGCGCGCTCCGGCAGCTCGTCGTCGCTCACATCGAGGTCGATCAATTCTTCGCCGGCCATGACGCTCGCCCCGACCACGACGGCGACCGATCGCACGGTGCCCGTGGACCGAGCCACCACCTCATGGTGCATCTTCATCGACTCGATCAACGCGACCACGTCGCCGCTGCGCACCATCGAACCCGGCTCGACGAACACTCCGACGATCGTTCCCTGCAACTCCGACGACACCCTGACAGACATGTGTCTGGTCTAGTCGGCCGGGCACTCGGGACCAGCGTCGTCCGTCCCCTGTCACCGGCGCGCCGGTACCATCGGCCGGGTGCCGATTGCGCTCATCACCGGTTCTGCTGGCCTCATCGGATCGCAGGCGGCGATCCATTTCGCTGGTCTCGGGCTCGATGTGGTCGGGGTGGACAACGACATGCGCCGGGTGTTCTTCGGCGACGACAGCTCCACGGCGTGGATGGTCGACGAACTCGAACAGCAGCTCGGGGCGTCGTACCGACACCACGATCTCGACATCCGCGATCGGGACGCGATCGGTGCGCTGTTCGCCGAGATCGGCACCGACATCGCCGTGGTGATCCACACCGCAGCCCAACCGTCGCACGACTGGGCGGCGCGCGAACCGTTCACCGACTTCGACGTGAACGCCGGCGGCACACTGAACATGCTGGAAGCGACGCGCCAGCATGCACCCGACGCCGTGTTCATCTTCACCTCGACGAACAAGGTGTACGGCGACACCCCGAACCGGTTGCCGCTCATCGAACAGGACACACGCTGGGAGATCGACCCCACGCACACCTATGTCGGCGGCATCCGCGAAGACATGTCGATCGATGCCACCCTGCACAGCATCTTCGGCGCCTCGAAGGTCGCCGCCGATGTCATGGTGCAGGAATACGGCCGCTACTTCGGGATGAAGACCACCTGCTTCCGTGGCGGCACCCTGACCGGGCCCAACCACTCCGCGGCCGAACTGCACGGCTTCCTGGCCTACGTGATGCGTTGCACGATGGCCAAGATCCCGTACCGGGTCTACGGGTACGGCGGCAAGCAGGTACGCGACGCGATCCACTCCACCGATCTCATCGCCTGTTTCGAGCACGTCTACCGTGCCCCCCGCGTCGCCGAGGTCTACAACATCGGCGGCGGGCGCTTTTCGAACTGCAGCGTGATCGAAGCCATCCAGCTGTGCAACGACATCACCGGCAACGAACTCGACTGGACGTACGTCGACGAGAACCGCGTCGGCGACCACATCTGGTGGATCGGGGACAACGGACGGTTCGAACAGCACTACCCGGACTGGCAACTCGCCTACGACGTCCCCGCCATCCTCACCGAGATGCACGACGCCAACCGCGACCGCTGGGTACCAGCTTGAACGACGACCGACGTACCGATCGCGAGCCCGTCGATCGCGAGCCCGTCGATCGCGGGAAGGTCGACGTCATCGGCGTCCAGATCGACGTCGTCGACTATGCGGGTGCCGTCGCACGTATCATCGATGCCGCCACCGAACGTCGTGCCATGAAGGTGTCGGCACTGGCGGTGCACGGCGTGATGACCGGTGTCGACGAACCGGAGCACCTCGCCCGCTTGAACCGCTTCGATCTCGTCACGCCCGACGGTCAGCCGGTCCGCTGGGCCATGAACTGGCTCCACGGATGCGGATTGCGGGACCGTGTCTACGGACCGAACCTCACGCTCGACGTCTGCCGTGCCGCGGTGGAGGAGGACCTTTCGGTCTACTTCTACGGCACGACGTCGGACACCCTCGCCCTGCTGGAAGGACGTCTCCCGACCCTGGTGCCGGGGATTCGGATCGCCGGGACCACGCCGTCCACGTTCGGTCGGTCGACGCCCGAACAGCTGGACGTCGCGGCGGCGGCGGTACGCGACTCCGGCGCGTCGATCTGCTTCGTCGGGTTGGGCTGCCCGCGCCAGGAGGTCTTCGTCTACGAGAACGCGGACCGACTCGGCATGCCGGCGATCGCCGTCGGTGCAGCCTTCGACTTCCACGCGGGGATCATGCCGGAACCGCCCCAGTGGATACAGCGGGCCGGGCTGCAGTGGCTCCAACGCCTGATGCGAAGCCCGCGCCGACTGTGGCGGCGCTACGTCATCCTGAACCCTCGGTATGCGGCCCGGGTCATCGCCCAGCGGTTCGGGCGCCGACGTGTGCAGTCGGAACGCGAGCCGACGTTCATCGGTTGGAGCTGACGCGTCAGGTGCCGGCGTTCTCGCCCAGCATCGCCTTCGGCGTGCGCGCGATGATCGACAGATCGGTCCGCAGCGAAACTCGCTCCACGTAGGCCAGGTCCCATTCACCGTGCTCGTGCATCGGTCCGTCTCCGCGGGCGCTGACCTGCCACAGACCGGTGAGTCCGGGCTTCACGGCGTGGCGTCGTTCGAGCCCTTGCGGATACCTCTCGACGACGGCCGGCAGTTCGGGGCGAGGCCCGACGATGCTCATCTCGCCACGCAGCACGTTGAAGATCTGGGGGAGCTCGTCGAGGCTGTACTTGCGAAGAAACCGCCCGACCGCCGTGTGCCGAGGGTCGCGGCTCGACTTGTGGGTGACCCTGCGATCGTCCGCGACGTTGATCTCCCGCCCTCGCCGGTCGGGGCGCATGGTACGGAACTTGAGGACCTCGAAAGGGACGCCGTCGCGCCCCACACGACGCTGCCGGAACAGCACGGGGCGCCCCATGCTGACGGCGACGACGCCGGCGATCATGAGCATCGGGACCGCTGCGACAACGGCCGCGACGATTGCGATCGTGCGGTCGAGGAACGGCTTCACGACCCGGATGTACAGGCCCTCGGGCGGCCGCACGTCGTCAGGGCGAAGCCGGACGACGACCGGCGCAGACCTCGCCGATGCCGTCGTCGGATCGCCCGACCGCCGAACTTCAGGACGCGATGGCACCGCGTCGTAAGAACCCGCTCTCTCCGCTCGCAT
Source organism: Actinomycetes bacterium (assembly GCA_031398325.1). GTDB lineage: Bacteria > Actinomycetota > Acidimicrobiia > Acidimicrobiales > Ilumatobacteraceae > Sva-07. Next base: position 21,351 of record JANNNB010000002.1, on the reverse strand, counting down.
TCGTCTACCTCACGTCAAGATGAACCTCCACCCGACCACTAATCGTGGTCAGATGAATGCCCAGAGCTTGGATCGGGGGCGCCGCCGACGCCATGGAACCGTTGATTTGATTGGAGATTGTGTCACAGAGCGGAGGAAGGCGGCATCAACTTGACCAAACCTTGAACGGCCACCCAAAGTGACATTTCTCCGAGCAAGCTGGTCGTGAAGCAGCGGTCAAGAGCGCAGCGATGCGACGGCACCAGGGTTACGCTTCGACGCGATGGACCGTGCCGACATCGTCGATACCGCGCGCCGGGTTGGACGAGCTGCGGTGCGGGCGGGGGCGATGACGACCGCCGATCTCCGCCCGCCACCCGACATCGTCGTCATCGGCGTCAAGCGCGGTGGGACCACATCTCTGTTCCGAGACCTCGAGCGGCATCCGTCGATGTGCCCTCTCGTCCCGTCGGCACGGCGACTTCCCCTCCGGGAGAACATGAAGGGCGTCCACTACTTCGACAGCAACTTCGATCGTTCGCCCCGCTGGTACCGGAGTCACTTCCCGACCGGCGCGACGCGACGCTTGCGGGAGCGCCGCACCGGGGCCGCGTTCGCCGCTGAGGCCAGCCCCTACTACATGTTCCACCCGAAGGCGGCGGAGCGAGCCGCTGGCGAACTCCCGACGACTCACTTCGTCGCACTGCTGCGCGACCCCGTCGAACGAACGGTGTCCCACTGGGCCGAGCAGACCAGGAACGCCGTCGAAGTGATGTCGCTCGCCGACGCTCTCGAGGCGGAGCCCGACCGGATCGGCGACGACGCTGAACGCCTCGCAGCGGGCACGCTGCAGGTGAGCAACGCCCACGAACAGCAGTCGTACGCATCCCAGAGCGAGTACGGCGCGTCGTTGCGACGCTGGATCGACGCCGTCGGCGCCGATCGTGTCCACGTCGTGTTCGCAGAGGAGTACTACGCCGCGCCGCAGCAGGTTCTCGACGTGATCACCGGGGTGCTCGGGCTCGGCCCGGTTCCCGCCTCTGCGGAGATCACCCACCGCAACGCGGCGCCCCGCCCGATCCGAGTCGTTCCCGTCGTCGAACAGCGCCTGGTCGAACGATTCGCCCCCGACGTCGATGCGATCGCCGAGATCACCGGCCGCCGGCCTCCGTGGACCCGGTTCGATGGCTCGGCGCCCGCCACCGATTCGCCGTCCGTCGGCTGACGGGCACCCGATGAAGGTGCTCCAGGTACACGCCGGCTACCGCTTCGCGGCAGGTGAGGACACCGTCGTCGCCAACGAGGCGGCGGCGCTGCGCACGGGCGGGCACGAGGTCGGACAATTCATCGTGCCGAACCCGCCGAGCGCAGTGGCGAGCATCGCCGCGCTCGCGCGGAGCACACACAACCGTTCGGTCGGCCGACAGTTCGAACGGATGGTCGACTCGTTCCGACCGGATGTCGTGCACGTCCACAACACCTGGTTCTCGATCTCCTCGATACCTGTGCAGGTGGCCGCGTCACGGTCGATTCCCGTCGTGATGACGCTGCACAACTATCGACTCGGCTGTCTCAGCACCGATCTCTTCCGCGACGGCGACGTCTGCACGGCGTGCGTCGGACGATCGCCGATCAGCGGTGTGGTGCACGGGTGCTATCGCGGCTCGCGTGGATTGTCGGCGATCCAAGCCACCGAGGTGATGGTCACTCGTCGTCGCCGCGTGCTGATCGACGGCGTCGCGCGATTCGTGGCCCCGTCCGCGTTCATGGGTGAGCGGCTGATCGACATCGGTGTTCCGGCGGAACGACTGGTCGTCAAGCCACACTTCACCAACGACCCCGGGCCACGCGCCACACCGCCATCGCGGTCGGACGAGGTGCTCTTCGTGGGCCGCGTCGCTCCGGGTAAAGGCGCCGAGACCCTCGTGCGTGCGTGGGCTGGATCGGCGGCCTCCACCCCGCTCCAGCTGGTGGTGGTGGGCGACGGCCCGCTGCTGGGCGAGCTACGCATCGGTGCACCCCCATCGATTCGATTCGAGGGCTGGCAGTCCCACGACGACGTGGTCGCCCGCCTGCTCGCGGCACGATGTCTCGTCTTTCCGTCCGAGTGGTACGAGCCGTTCGGGATGGTCCTGATCGAGGCGCTGAGCGCTGGTCTGCCCATCGCCACCTCGAACGCCTCCGCAGCGGCCGTCATCGCAGGGGCACCGGACCCGCTCATCTTCCCGAGCCGCGATCCAGCGGCCATGAGCGGCGTGATCGACCTGCTGGTCGACGACGCGATGATCGATGCCGAGGGACGTGCGGCGCGAAGTCGGTACGAGTCCTCGTACAGCGAGGCCGCCGGTCTCGCGGCACTCGAATCGTTGTACCACGACGTTGGACGGCGAGTCGCGCCATGACCTCGTCGATGCGTCGGGTGCCACTGGTGCAACGGGCGCTCGTCGCCTCGTCGGCCGGGCGCAGGGGCCGACACGTCCTGGCGCTCGCCGGGGCGTCCGACTGGCGACGGGCACTCATCGACACGGCGGGCGCTGCGCTGATCAATACTGCAGGCACTGCGCGCCTTCCTGCGGCGGAAGCCTGGAGGTGGCCGCACGCCGACGTCGCGGACATCGGCGCTGCGCTCGCAGCCCGCATCGACGGGATCCGGGTGCTGGGTGCGGTGCTCCCTCGACAGCCCGACCGCCAGCGACTTTCGCTGCTCGCCGAGATTCGCGGCAACGGCTCCTGCGAACTCGTCGTCGTCAAGCTCGGCCTGCCCGACACGGGCATCGAACGCGAGGCCCAGGCGTTGCGGCTGCTCGCTGCCGATCCCCTCCCGTGCATCCGGACCCCGCAGGTGATCGACGACGGCACCTGGTCAGCACGCCCTTCGGCCGGAGACTCTCCTGCGTCGTCCGTGGCCTACATCGTCACCACTGCCCTCGCGATCGACGCCCAGCGGGCGGCACTCGACGAGCCGCTGCGCACGTTCGAGCACGATCTCGCCGAGCGTCTCGGCGCCCTCGATCGCCCGGACGACACCCCCGCCGATCACGTACCGGTCCACGGTGATCTCACGCCGTGGAACCTCCGCCGAACGCCTCGCGGCCTCGTGCTGTTCGACTGGGAGGAGGCCGGCTGGGGCCCTGCCGGCTCGGACCTCGAGGCGTATCGGCAGGCGTGCGGGTCGCTCCCCCGCCGCCGTCTCCGCCGCTGAGCGTCCAACGCGATGAGCGAACGGGCCGACAGCGCGGCCGCTCGCTCAGCACCTGCGGAGCGTTGGATCAAAGGGTGATGATCACCGAGGCGGTCCGCAGTGATTCGTTGCCGGCAGCATCGATCGCATACAGCTGGATGTAGTGCCTGCCCGGTCCGAGACCGAGCACCTTCGTCGACGTCTGGGTTCCGGGCACGGTGCCGACCACGACGGAATTGCGGGTCACCCGATAGCTGTCGACGCCGACGTTGTCGGTGGACGCCGTCCATGACACATCGATCGACCCGTCGCCGGTCGTGGTGACCACCAGGTTCGTCGGGGTCCGTGGCCGAACCGTGTCGGACGACCCCGGCGGCGCCGTGCCGACGACGGTGGTGCCGGGCAGCACCGTGGTCGCCGGAACTGCCGTGGTGGCGGGCGGCGGCACCGTCGTGACGACTGGCGGCGCCGTGGTGGTCGCCACGGGCGGTGCGGTCGTCGTGACCGCGGGCGGCGCGGTCGTCGTGGTCGACGCGGCGGCCACCGTGACGACGGCGGACGCCGTCTTGTACGACATGTGGCCGGCAGCGTCGACGGCCTGCACCTGGATGTAGTGCGTTCCGGCTCCGAGCGTCGTGAGGAGCGCCGAGGTGGCGGGCGCCGGAATGCTCGCGACGACGACACCGTTGCGGAACACGGTGTAGGAGGCGACGCCGACGTTGTCCGTCGAGGCCGTCCAGGACACGGTGACGTGTCCCTCAGGGGTGGCAGTGGCGACCGGATTCTTCGGCGTTGTCGGATTCTTCGTGTCGACCGCGGTCACCAGAGTGACCATCACCGACGCGGTGCGATTGGAGGCGTTGCCGGCCGCGTCGAAGGCCTGGATCTGGATGTAGTGCGATCCGGCGGCCAGACCGACGATGGTCGTCGTCGTGACATCGCCGGGCACCGACGTGACCTCGACGCCGTTGCGATACACGCGATACGTGGCAACACCGACGTTGTCGGTCGACGCCACCCAGCTCGCAGTGATCGTGCCGTCCGGATTCGGCTTCGCCGTCGGCGACTTCGGCGTAGTCGGCTTGACCTTGTCGGCGATGACGACCTGGACGCTCGTCGCGGCGCTCGGCGCCGACACGTTGCCGGCGCCATCGGTGGCGACCACGGTCAGGCTGTAGGTGCCGGTCGGCAAGGTGATCTGGGTCGACGTGACCGTCGAGCCAACGGTGCTGACATCGGCCGTGCCGTTGCGAACGGTGTAGCCGGCGACTCCGACGTCGTCGGTCGACGCGCTCCAGCCGACGGTCACGAGGTTCGTCGCTGGGTCGAAGCTGGCGGTGGGAGTTCCGGGTGCGGTGGGGGCGACGGTGTCAGTACTCGTCACGTCGACCGTCGCAGTCGTCGACGGCAGCGACAGGTTGCCGGCCGTGTCGACGGCGATCACCTGGAACGAGTGCGAGCCCAGGCCGAGGCCGGCGAGATTCGCCTGCAACGCCGCACCCGGGACCTCGAGCACCAGAACGCCGGAGCGCATGATCCGATACGTCGAGATGCCGACATCATCGATCGAGGCCTCCCACTTCACGTCGATCGAGGCGTCGGGCAGTGCGACGGCGGTCACAGCAGTCGGCGCGGTCGGGGCAGCGGCATCGGACGCCACGAAGACGGCCGTGCTGGCCGACCGGTTGCCGGCGGCGTCGATCGCTCGGACGAAGTACCGGTCACCGGCCTGACCTGTCGGGTCGATGAAGGAGGAGCCGTACACCAGGCCGCTCACGACCCGGTCGTTGCGAAGCACCTCGTATCCGGTGAAGCCGGCGGAGTTGTCGGTCGACGATGCCCACCTGACCTGAACACCGCCACCGGTGACCCCCGACGCCGTCGGGTTACGCGGAACGCTGGGGACGGTCGAATCCTCCGGGCAGAACTTCGAGAAGCCCTCGAGGTACTGGCGCGTCCCGCCGATGAACGGTCCGCCGTTGAAGTCGCCGCCGAACCAGAGGCAGCCGTCGACGTCGGTGTGGAACTCCCACGCGCCTTCGCTGTAGGCGGAGCGGATGCCCGGGACGAACGCAGCGTCATAGGCCCTCGTCGAGACGTCGAACGCGCCGATCCAGTTGTAGATGTCGGTACGCGTGTAGCCCGACACCCCTGGCCACGTGGTCGCGTCGTGATAGATGTACGCGTTCCCGTGGCTGCCCTGGTACACGGTTCCTGCTTCTTCGGTGAGGACCTGAGTGTCACCACCCTGATCCGCGGTGACGTATCGCTTGAGCAACGAGTAGTCGGCAGCGCTGTAGGCGTGCGTGTTGTGCTCGGAGCCGCCCTGCCACACTTCGGGTCCGACGGCGACCACGGCCTGCTGGTACTGCTTGGTCGATGCAGTGAACTGGGTGACGCCCATTCCTGGGATGAGCACACCCGTGACGGCGTCGACGATGGCCATGCCCTGGCGTGGCTCACCGTTCATCGATGTGATGTTGCCCACGACATAGGCCCGACCGTCATCGGCGGCGTCGACGTCGTAGGGAACGCCGCCCACGTTCGGCCGAAACCGTGCGTCGGCGTTGCCGGTGGTCACCGAGACTCGAGCGAGCCGGCCGACGCTGCGGGTCACCGTCGACCCTGCGATCGATGTGAAGTTGCCACCCACGTAGATCCACTCACCCTGGACGTCGAGCGCTCGAGCCATCGGCCGAGCTGTCGTGCCGCCGACGGTCATGGAGGCGCGCCACGTGGGGTCGACGTCGCCGGTGATCGGGTCGACGGCGGCCAGCGCGGAGGTTCCCGCGACGCCGTCGATGCTCGTGAACTGGCCGGCCACGATCAGGCGACCACCCGCAGATTCGAGATCCCAGACCGTGCCGTCGAGCTGCGGATCGAACGACGGGATCCACGCACCGGTGCGCCGATCGAATGCCGCCAGGTACGGGCGGTTGACGAGTTGACCGTTGGCGGTGTTCCGGACCTGGGAGAACTTTCCGCCGATGTACACACGGTCGCCGATCGTCGTGATCGCCAGGACCGGTACGTCGAGTTGCGGTTCGGTGTCGCCCGTCTTCAGGACACCCCAGACGCCGCCGGCGAGCTCCGCCGGCCGATCGCTGAGCTGGGGCCGAATGGCCGATTCCGCAATGCCGGAGTCGGGAATCGGCTCGAGAACTGGGGTCGTGATGCGCGGACGCACGTACATCTGGGTGAACGGGATCGCCTGGTTCTCGGTCGCGAACTCGTAGAGATACGACGACGAGTCGTTGGATCCACTGATTCCGCCGCCGTAGGAGAAGCCCGCGTTCCTGTCGTGACCGCTCCACGGATACGTGAACCAGACGAACTCGTTCTTGCCGTTGCGGTTGCCCGCTCCGACCTCGTTCGACATCGACACTCGTGAGTCCTTGGTGTTCGAACCCGACCCCCTGACGCCGTCGATCGAGAACGTGCTCAACCGGTGCCCACCGCCGATCGCCCACGACCACGACCCGAGGTCTGCGAAGTTCCAGCGAACGTCCTGCCATGTCGTGCCGGTCGCGTCCCTCGCGCGGACCAGGCGGACACCATCGGTGAGGTCCTTGACCGCACCCCCGTCGAGCAGCCCGTCGACCAGGTCGGCCGACAATGCCGCCGGCTCGAACGCCGCCGGGCCGTTGACGACGTTGCGGACCGCCTCGGCGGTCTGCTGGCCGTAATCGCGAAATGTCCAGCCCTCGCGGCCCCGGCCGATCAGGACCCAGCCACCGCCGTCGGTCGTCATGTCGCAGTAGAACTGTTCCGGCCGCTGCAGCGTGGCAGTTCGGAGCCAGTAGGAGCCGTCGGGGCTGGCGGGGTGGAGTTGCTTGATCTCCCAGCACGACGCGGCGGCGGTCGACGACGCGAGCCCGTCGAGCGTCGAGACGGTCGGTGCCGCCGCAGTCGCAACCGGACCCGCAAGATTCGACGACAGACCGACGAGACCGGTCGTCGCGACCGTGAACGCCGTCGCCAAGGCGGCAACCGACACGATCGAACGTCGAGTTCGCCGAGCGCTTCGTCGTCCGCTTGCCTGCGTCATCGAACATCTCCAACTCTCATGGCCCTGAAGCCGGAGCGAGCCGCCGTGCCCGTTTCCTCCACGCAGAGTACGGGACCCATGGCGCCCGCAACCACGAATAGTGGTCAAGATTGGACGCAAACTCACACTCTGTGTGGTCCTGCTCTCGCCGATGGTGACCGCACACGTGACGTCCGGCGGGCTCCTCAACTCGGGGCATCCACCAACCGATCTGAGAGCGTGCCGTTCAATCGCTCGCGCCTGGATCGCGACCAGGATCCGTCGACCGCGAGGTCCGCTCCGTGAGCGCTGCGATTCCCGACGGCTCCCCGATCGGTCCCGTCGAGGCATATTGGCGTTTCCGGTCCTGGACCGTGCCGATCACGATCTTGTTCGGACTGCTCGCAGGGATCGCCGTGTTCGCCACCTCCGGCACATCGACGGCCACGACCACCCTGTACCTGACGGACCCGCGCGGCACCCCGGTCTTCCGCGACGGGTCGAGCACCCCGACCGATCTCACCCGATTCGCCCAACAGCGCGCCGAGTTCGCCGATTCCGAACTGGTGCGTCAACAGGTCGTCGACAACGAGACCGCCGCCCGTCAGGAACAGCTCGCGGGGCCGAACCCGCCCGACGAATCCGACCTCGCCCCGATCGAGACGACGGATTCGATCGATGCCGTGGTCGTCACCGGGACCACCCGCAGTTCCGACGTGCGCATCGAATGCACGGCAGACGACGAGGCGCGCGCGCTGCGCATCTGCCAAGACGTCGTCGACGCGTACCTCGAACTGTCGACTGCGGACACACAACAGCGCGCCGATGCGGCCGTCGACGCCCTGCTCACCGAACGCGCCCGACTCGTCGCCGACGCATCGCCGACGTCGTCGACCGTGAGCATCGATGCGATCGACCTGCAGATCGCAGAGATTCGCTCCGAGGCAGCCCTCTACGGCAGCGGCGTGGAGTTCGTCGAGCCGCCGAAGGTCCAGGAGGACTCCCGCCTGTTGCCGGCACTTCAATACATGATCGCCGGCGCGCTCTTCGGGGCCTTCGTCATGGCGGCCATCGCATGGTTCCGTGCCGGCCGACGGCCGCTCATCGCCACCAGCTCCGACGCGACGACCGCCCTGTCAGCGCCCTTGCTCGGCGAGATCACCGCGCGCCCGGCCGGACTCTTCGACTCTGTCGCTCCGCCCGGCGCGGCGTACCAGCTCCTCGCCACCAGCCTTGGCGCCGTCCAGCCCGAGGGTGGCGTCGTGCTCACCGCGACGGCGACACCGAGTCCCGACGCGGCCGAGACGGTGGCCCGACTGGCGACCGCTGCGGCTCGCGAGGGCCGGCGTGTGCTCGTCGTCGACGGCAACCTACGCGATCGCCGCGTGAGCCGCCTCTTCGGATTCGAGCAGGCCGCAGGCGGCCTCACCGAGGTCCTCGCGGGGCTCACCTCGTTCGACCAGGTTCGTCGTTCGGTCAGCGTCGGTGGGGCAGCCACGCTCGATCTGCTGGTCGGCGGGCGCTCGATCGACGACCCTGCCGGGCTCTTCCGATCCCAGGCGGCGCGCACCACGATCGGTTCGATTCGCGACCTGTACGACCTGGTGCTCATCGATGTCCCGCCACTGCTCACGGTCGCTGACGGCTCGGCGCTGGCCAGCGAAGCAGACGGCGTCGTGTTGATCGTCGAACGCGGCACCGAGTCGAACGACCTGAACACGGTGCGCCAACGCCTCGACGTGCTGCGCGCCCACCTCATCGGCGTCGTCTACGACCACCGGCCGCGCGAGCAAGTCTGAGCAGCTGCGCCGTCATGTCCGCTCGGATGAGATGTCGGGTCGCGTGAACCGCCCGGTCGGCGCTCTCGTGTCGCAAGGCATCGTGGCGGCGTCGTCGCTCGTCCTGTCGCTCATCGCGCTCCGTTCGCTGGGCGCCGCAGGGCTCGGCGCCTTCAGCCTGCTCTTCGGCATCCTGATCACGGTCAACGCTGTCCAGAGTGGGTGGATCGGCGATTCGCTCACGGTGCTCGATCGGTTCGATCCCGGTTACCGGCGGGCGCTGTTCCAGTCGCAGTGGATCGCGGTCGCGTCCGTGCTCGTCATCACGACCGTTCTTGCCAGCTTCGTCAGCGGAGTCGATCGCGACACCGCCGTGCTCTTCGGCTTCGCATCGGTCGCATGGATTCTCGAGGAGACGCTGCGACGGATACTCATCGCTCGTCGCGAGTTCTGGAAGCTGGCCGCCAACGACGGCTCGTTTGCCGTCGGCTCGCTCGGGCTGCTCGTCGTCGTCTCCCTGTCGGGGAACGCGTTGACGTTGCAGACGTTGGTCATGGCAGTCATGGCCGGCGCGGTGGTCGCCTTCGTCGTCGGCGTGGTCCAGCTCCCCTCGGTCGAACTCGTCGGTGGGGTGCGGGCGCGATCGCGAATGCGGGAGCTGTCGTCCTTCGCCGTCTGGAGAGCGGTCCAGGTCGGGCTTCGACCGGGAGTGTTGGCCGTCGTGCGGGTGCTCGTGGCGACGGCGGCGTCGCTCGAAGCGGTCGGACAACTCGAAGCAGGCCGGCTGCTGCTCGCCCCGATCCTGACGGTGATCAACGGCGCCGGCGTCTATCTGCTCCCGACGTACGCGCGGCAGGCTCAACGCGCCGAGCGGTTCCGACCGAGCGTGTCACGGGCGATGTTGATCGTCGGTGGCGGCGCCGCGCTGTACGGGTGCGTGGCCATGCTGTTGCGCGCTCCGCTCGTCGACCTCCTCACCGACGGCAGCACCGTCGTCAGCATCGGCGCCATCGCGGCGTGGTCGCTCTACTCGATGGGTTTCGGGGCCGGGATTCCGGCTGGCAACGCCGTCGTGGCCGAGGGACGATCGCGCGAGACCTTCGTCATCCGGATGATCGACGCCGCCGTCGGGCTCGTCGCCGCCGGTCTGCTCGCGTCGGCCGGCTGGATCGACGCGGTGCCGGCCGGACTCGCCCTCGGGGCCTTCGCCGGTGCCGGGCTGCTGCTGCGGGCGTTGCGTGATCCAGCGAACCGCGCCCCCATCGGTGCGCCGATGGACGCTGAGCAACCGGACGCGGCGCCGGTCGTGTTCGAAGCCGACCTGGTCGCCGCTCCATCCGAGCCACCGCTCTGGGAGTGGAACACTCCGGCGACCGCTCCTTCACGGGAGCGGCGACCGATCCGACCCCGGCACGTGCCGATCGACCCGTTCCCCGCATCGCCCACGAGTCCGATGCCACCGCCCGAACGGGCCTGGTGGACTCGGATCCTGTGGCTTCTGCCGCTCGTCCTCGTCGTGGCCACCGAGTACAAGCTCCGGCGCCGCAACATCGACGAGGTGCTCAACGGCCGAATCGATCCGCTCATCGCGCTCGAGTTGGGGATCTACGCCGTCATCGGCGTCTGGGCCGTCTGGCGGCTGGTTCCCCGGCGGCCCCAGCTCCAACCGCTCGTGGTCATCATGTGGGGATACATCCTGTCGACAGCCGTCAGTGCGATCTACTCCGACTTCCCCACGCTCGCGCTCGCACGGGGCGTCCAGCTCGTGATCATCGGGGCAGTCGTGCATCTCATCACCGTCGACGGTGATCTGCGAACCATCAGCCGCCTCGTCCACGGATGGATCGTGCTGATGACGTTGTCGATCCTGGCCGGCCTCGCGTACGTCGCTCCGACGTCGAACACACAACGGGGGCGGTTCACCTGGCTGTCCGTGCACAGCGTCAGCGCCGGGTCGATGCTGGCGATCTCCGTGCCGATCCTCTTCGGGCTGTGGATCACCGCGGGCCGACGCCGGCTGCCGTGGCGGCGATGGGTCTACGGCTCGTTGTTCGCCGTGAACCTCACGTTCCTCCTCCTCACCCGCACCCGGGGGTCGATCGCCGGCGGCATCGCCGCGATCGGGGTGATGGCCTGGGTGTCGTCGGGCCGGAAGATGAAGCCCGAACTGGCACTCGCCAGCATGGTCGGGGGCGGCGCCCTCGCGCTCGCGTTCGGTGGCCCCGTCTTGAACTTCCTGACTCGCGGAGAGACCGCCGAACAGATCGGCACGTTCAATCGGCGCACCGAGATCTGGACGCTCGCGTGGGCGTCGTTCCTCGATCATCCGTTCTTCGGGCTCGGATTCGCATCCGCGAAGGGGGTCTTCTTCGACGAGACCGGCCTCGGCGGCGCGCACAACGCAGCGGTCAACGTCATGATCGACGTCGGCCTCGTCGGCCTCGTCTGGTGGACGGCGCTCATCGTCGGGATCATCTTCGCACTCGGCCGTCTGTGGGGTACCGAGCGCCGCTCACCCACACTCCTGCGCGGCGCCACCGGCACCATGCGGTCGGATCTCGTGATCCTGCTCGGCGTGGTGGTGGCGAGCCTGGTGAACAGCATCACGACCGAAGGCCTGGGTGCCGGCGTCAACGTCTCGGCCATCTGGTTGTTCCTGCTCGCGGGCTGGCTGACCATCCTGCAGCGGTCAGCTTCTCAACCTCGCGCCGCGTACGATCCGTCCCCATGGCACGAGTGGTCGTCACCGGCGGAGCAGGCTTCTTGGGATCGCACCTCTGTCGAGCGCTCCTCGACCGCGGCGACGAAGTAGTCGCTATCGACAACCTCGTCAGCGGCTCGGTGACCAACATCGAAGAGCTGTTCGGGCGGGCCGGCTTCACATTCGTCGAGCATGACGTGAGCAATTACGTATGGGTGCCGGGCGACGTCGATGCCGTGATGCACCTCGCCAGCCCCGCCAGTCCAGTCGACTTCGAACGAATCCCGATCCAGATCCTGAAGGTCGGCGGACTCGGCACCCACAACTGTCTCGGTCTCGCGCTCGCCAAGGGTGCGAAGTTCTTTCTGGCTTCGACCTCGGAGGTGTACGGCGACCCGCTCGTGCACCCGCAACCAGAGTCGTACTGGGGCAACGTCAACCCGATCGGCATCCGGGGGGTGTACGACGAGGCCAAGCGCTACGCCGAAGCCATGACCATGGCGTACCACCGCCACCACGACCTCGACGTCCGCGTCGTCCGGATCTTCAACTCGATCCTCGCCGACGAACAAGTGCTGTACGACGACGGGATCGAGCTGCGACGAGAGACCATCGGAGAGCTTGCGGGTCGAATCGGCAACAACGTCGACCTCGACAGGTACACCGTGCCCGCCTTCGCCGCCGATGGCACGATCGCCGCATCGCAGGCGATCGCACTTGTCGGGCACCCGCCCACCGGGCCCTGCTTCGAGGTCACCACCCGCTACGGCAGGTCGATCCGGGTCACCGGCGACCACAGCCTGTTCGTCGAAGGCACGGACGGTGAACCGGTAGCCCGTCCAGTGACCCAGCTCACGGTCGGCGATCGCGTGGCGATCGCAGGTCGAGTCACGATTCCGGAGCGGGATCGTCTTGACGTCCACACTATCGACCTGCTCGAACGAGACGGCTTCGATCCGTGGGACCTCCGTGTCGAGTGGGCAGGGCTCGGCGACGTGATCTGGGGGCGACGCACGGAGTTGCTCGAGCATCTGCAGACACATTTCCCGGATGCCGATCGCCGATCGAGGCTCTGGCCGCGCGTCATCTCCAGCCAACGCCAGAACGCACTCACGGTGGGCGAGGCGCGGTGCTTGCGACTCCCGATCCCGCCTGACGCGCGAGTGAGCATTCGTTCGGCGACACGGGGTGGGCGGCTCCCGGCGGTGGTTCCGATGACGGACGAGCTGCTCTGGTTGCTCGGCTTGTGGGTCGCCGAAGGTTCCCGGCACGTCGGCCACAAAGGATCGTTCATCACCCTCGCCTCGGGTGAGGATGAGCTCGACCGAGCGGCCAAGGTGATCGAACGCGAACTCGACCTGCACGTCGTCCGATCGCCCCCTTCTGCGGCCCGGAGCGGGTCGCTGTTCGTCCATGGGCGCGCGCTGGTAGCGCTGTGGGATCAGTTGGGCTTCGTCGACAACCGCAAACGGATCCCGGGTTGGATCCTCGGCCTCCCGCTGGCGCGCCTCAAGTGGTTCATCGAGGGGTATCGCGAGGGTGACGGTGTGCATTCCGGTCTCAAATTGGCCGAGGCCAAGCGGCATGAGTTCTCGACGACCTCCGATGAACTCAAAGACGATCTGGTCGTCGCGCTTGGTCGGTTCGGTGTCTGTCCGAGCGTCGGGCGCTACAACACGACGTTCAAGCAGAAGACCGGGGGACGCAAGTACCCGTTCTGGCGCCTCACGGTGGCGAACGTCGCTCCGTGGAACCCGCTCGACTGGGACCGGGGTGTACAGCAGCAGCTCAACGCTCGTCGCACCGGAGACCTCATCTGGGCCAGCGTGACGGGGATCGAAGAAGTCGCCCCGACCGAGTTGGTCTACGACTTCTCGGTGCCCGGTAAGGAGAACTTCTACGCCGGGCTCGGCGTAATGGCGCACAATACGTACGGACCCAGGATGAGACCCGACGACGGGCGGGCGGTGTCGAACTTCCTGGTGCAGGCGTTGGCGGGAGATCCGATCACCATCTACGGCGACGGTTCGCAGTCACGGTCGTTCACCTACGTCGATGACGAGATCCGTGGCTTCCTCGCGTTGCTCGACTCCGACGTGACGACGCCGACGAACATCGGCAACGACAACGAGTTCACGATCCTCCAGATGGCGGAGCTGGCGATCGAGGTCACCGGATCGAACTCGGAGATCGTGTACCTGCCGTTGCCGGCCGACGACCCCACGCAGCGCAAGCCCGACCTCACCAAGGCGCGATCGCTGCTCGGTTGGGAACCGACGATCCAGCTCCGCGAAGGCCTCGAGCGGACCGCCGAGTACTTCCGGTCACGGCTCGACTGAGCTGGCGAGCAGCCGGCGCGGCCGGGATCAGCGCCGTCCGACGCCGTCGTATTCGAACCCTGCTTCGCGCACGAGGACCGGATCGAGCAGGTTCCGCGTGTCGACGATCGTGACGCCTTGGCGCGCGACCGTCGCCAAGGCGGCGAGATCGATCTTGGCGAACTCCGGCCACTCGGTGAACACCGCCAGCACGTCGGCGTCGACGGCCACGGCGAGCATGTCGTCGACCAGCTCGATGCCCTCGAGCGTGCTTTGCTGCTGCGGCGACAATGTGCCGATCGTCGTCGGGTCGTACGCGACGACCTGCGCACCGACGCGTCGCAGTTCTCCGATGATGGCGAGCGCCGGGGACTCGCGGAGGTCGTCGGTGCCGGCCTTGAACGTGAGGCCGAGGGCGCCGACGGTGATGCCTGCGAGGTCGCCGACACGGTGGCGGGCATCGCCCCGTCCCGCGGCCACGGCGATCTTGTGGATCATCCGATCGAGCTGCTCGTCGTTCACGTCGATGACGCCGCGCATCATCGTGAAGTTGTAGCCGTGCTCCTCGGCGATCTTCACCAGGGCTCGCGAGTCCTTCGGGAAGCAGCTACCGCCCCAACCCGGACCAGGGTTCAGGAACTGGCGACCGATGCGCGGGTCGGAGCCGATCCCGTCGACGACGGCAGCCACGTCCGCCCCGACCGCCTCGCACATCGCGGCGACGGCGTTGACGAAGGAGATCTTCATCGCGAGGAAGCCGTTGGCCGCGTACTTGATCGTCTCGGCTGACGCCGGATCGGTGATCAGGATGGCGGTGTCGATCGACGAGTACAGGTCGGCGACGCGCTCGGCAGCGCCGCGGTTGGAACTGCCGATGACGACCCTGTCGGGTCGGAGGAAGTCGCCGACGGCGGTGCCTTCCCGGAGGAACTCCGGGTTCGAGACCACGAACACGTCCGGCCGCTGCAGCGCCGCTTCCACGACGAGCGTCGAGCCGACGGGCACAGTCGACTTGTTGACCACGACGGCACCCGGCTTCAGGACCGATGCGATCTGTCGTGCCGCCTGTTCGATGTACGACAGGTCGGCGCTGCCGTCGTCACCTTGCGGCGTCGGCACGCAGAGGAAGACGATGTCGGCATCGGCGGCGGCAGCCTCCGCACCGAGGACGAATTCCAGGCGGCCTGCCGCGCGAGCGCCGCTGACCACCTGCTCGAGCCCATCCTCGACGATCGGGATCTGCCCGTCGTTCAGCATGTCGACCTTGCGTTGGTCGACGTCGCCGCAGACCACGTGGTGGCCGAGATGGGCGAAGCATGCACCCGTCGTGAGCCCGACGTAGCCGGTTCCGACCACACCCAGCCTGATCGGTTCGCTGCTCGACATCGCGACAATGCTATCCGGGCCTCGCGACCGGGCCCCGTGACCGCCGGGCCGACCGGCGTGTCTTGCCGATTTCTTGTATCGGGTGCGGCGCCGCGATCATCCGGATCACGGCCGGGCGGCCGAGCACGGCGTTCGGCGCTACGTTCGGCCCCCATGGTGCTGCCGACCCAACCCGCCCAGGTCGACCAGGGCTTGCTCGACGCCTGCGGAGCGGAACCGAACTGGATGTGCGAGTGGGTGTGGAACTCGACGTCGAACGCAACGCTGGCGAAGATGAGCGACTGGTTCGTCGGCACCCCCGTGACCGTGCTCCTCATCCTGCTCGGGGCGTGGATCCTGTCTCGTTTCGCACGTCGATATCTCGGCCGGATGATCAGCGCCGCCGTGGCGCAACACGATTCGGTCGCCACACGTCAACTCGACCGGGTCGGCCTCGGCAAATTCGTGGACGAACCCGACCCTCGACGCGACGCACGAGCCCGATCGATCGCCGGAGTGGTCGGCGGTACGGCGGCCGTCGTCATCTGGGTCATCGCGTTGATCACGGTGCTCGGTGAGATCGGTATCGACCTCGGTCCGCTGATCGCCGGCGCCGGCATCGCCGGCATCGCACTCGGATTCGGAGCACAGAGCATCGTCAAGGACTTCTTGGCCGGCCTGTTCGTGCTGATCGAGGATCAGTACGGCATCGGCGACGTCGTCGATCTCGGCGAGGCGTCTGGCACCGTCCAGGAGATCTCGTTGCGGGCCACCGTGTTGCGCGCCCAGGACGGCACGGTCTGGCACGTCCCGAACGGCGAGGTCGTGCGGGTGGGCAACCGCTCCCAGGTGTGGTCGGCGGCCGTCGTCGATGTGACGGTGGCGTACTCGAGCGATCTCGTCGAAGCACAATCGGTGATCCTGCAGACGGCGAGGGATGTCTGCGCGTCCAGCGCATGGAAGGACCAAGTGCTCGAGGATCCCGATCTGCTCGGCGTCGAGGCGTTCGGATCGGTCGGCGTCACCCTGCGGATCGTGGTCAAGACCACCGCCGGAACACAATGGGCACTGCAGCGGTCCCTGCGCGAGGCGATCAAGGCGGCGCTCGATGCGGCAGGCATCGAGATCCCCATTCAGCGTCTGCAGTAGCCGTGACACCGCTGTGGCCAGTGCGGCGCCCAGCTGTCAGAATGTGACGATGAACAGAGCGGAGGTGGGAAGGCCCTGATGGTGCTCGCCCCCGCGCCCTCGGTGGGTCTGCTCGTCGTCTCGACCCTCGCCGTCGTCGCCGGCTACGTCGCCTTGCGGCTCATCTCGACTCGAATCGCGCCCCCGCGACCACGAGCTGCCGAGCGCGCCGGCGCGCTTCGGAGCGAGCCACCGGCAGTGGTGAACATGCTGTCGAACGACGCCACCCTCACGGCAGCCGGTTTTCGGGCCACCACGATCGATCTGGCGGCGCGCGGGTGGCTGCGCATCCTGCCTCCCGACGAGGAGGACGAACTCGCCCGAGTGCGCCCCGCAGCGGCGGCATTCGAAGGCGATGCGCTGTTGCCCCACGAACGACTCGTGCTGCAGCACGTGTTGGCGCGCTACACCTCCGAACGTTCGATCCCGGCGCGCTATCTCGCCGTCGACGTGCGTGGCTCGTGGTGGCGCCGCTTCAACCGACTCGTCACCGACGAGGCCACCCGACGCGGATTGGTGCGTCGTCGATGGACGGCACGCGCGCTCGCGCCACCGGTCGGCCTCGCCGTGCTCGCGTTCGGAGCGTGGTGGATGGCCAACAGCGGAGGCGACACCGAGGTGGCCGTCGTCGACTCGATCGAGCGGCGGGTGGCCTCGATCATCGTGTTGGCGGCGGCGATCGCGCTCCTGGCCGAGTTGGTCGAGCGGATCCGGCATCCGTTGCTGACGCACACGGACGATGGCGTCGCGGCCACCGAGAGATGGCTGGCAGTGCGGGCGGGACTCGTCGACGCCGGGATGGCTCGACTGCCGCCGAGTTCGATCGACCCCGGTGATCGTCGACTCGCGTACGCGACGGCGATGTGCGTCGCCGAGGCAGCGAGTGTGGAACTGCCGCTCGCCCGAGAAGACCACTTTCGAGCGTGGAGCTCGATGGGCGGCGAAGCCCGTCTGGTGCGCGTCGAGTACCCACATCGGATCGGGTACGGGCTCCACCCGTTCGTCGCGATCGGCGGTGGCCTGGCCTTCACGTTCGTCGGCATGCAGGCTCGCCGATTCTTCGAGGACGTCGCACGGGGCGACGCGCTCGGCTCCGTGTACGAGCGGTTCCCGGAACAGACCGAGCTGATCTCCGACATCGCTGTCGGCCTGACGGCGTTGTCCTGGGCACCGATCCTCATCGGTCTGCTCATGGCGCTGGGTGGAGCGGCCGACGGCTTCGCCACCGTCCGCCGCACGGGTGTGGTGCTGCGCGCCCGGCGCCCGGCCGAGGTCAGCCCACTCCCCCGAGCCATGCGCAGGTGGCTCGAGCGCGATCGGTACAGCCTGTACATCGCCGTCGACGACGGATCATCGGACACCATTCGAGCGTGGCGCTGTTCCGAGCGGACGGCGGTGCCGCAGGGCGCCCGTGCGACGATCAGCGCGACACCGGTGCTCGGGCACGTTCGCTCCGCGGCCCCCGTCGGTCACCGCCTGGTCGAGTGACCGTCAGCGTGCCAGATCCGCCGTGCGGCGGATCTCACCGATCATGTCGGCCCACCTCGGGCGCGGCAGGTCGTGACCCATGTCGGGATACATGACCAGCCGCGCACCCGGAACGGCCTTCGCCGTCGCCACCCCACCGCTCGGCTTGACCAGCGGGTCGACGAGACCGTGGACGACGAGCGTGGGCACCTTCAGCCGACGAAGTCCCGGCGTGCGATCCGGGCTCGCCGCGATCGCTGCGGTCTGCCTCGCCGCGCCTTCGGGCCGATAGCTGCGCTCGACGTTCTGCTTGGCCAGCAGCCGGTGTTCCGACTCGTCGAAGTGCGGTCCAGAGACGAGTCGGAACGTCGTGACCGAGCGTTCGACCGCCGTTTCCCGGCTCGGCGGCGGGAGGCGAACCATCTTGGAGATGAGCTTTCCGGCGATCCGGCCGTTCTTGCGATCCCCGGTGTTCGACATGATGGACGTGAGCGAACGCACTCGCGACGGGTGTTCGATGGCGATCGTCTGGCTGATCATCCCGCCCATGGATGCACCGGCGACATGTGCCGACTCGATTCCGAGCGCATCGAGCAGGCCGACTGCGTCGGCGGCCATGTCACTCAGCACGTACTCCGACTTGACCGGCCGGCGAGCCATCATGCCGAGCGCCGTCCTGACCTGGCTCGGCGCCTGCCACGTGAACTCGGTGCTCAGCCCGATGTCACGATTGTCGAAGGTGATGACCTGGAATCCGGCGTCGGCGAGATCCGACACGAACTCCTCTGGCCAGTCCGTCATCTGTGCGCCCAGCCCCATGACGAGCAGGAGCGGGTCGCCCTCGCCACGCACCTCGTACTCGAGGGTGATGCCATTCGATTCGACGGAAGCCATCGCCGGATCGTACTGAACCGATCGCCGTCGCCGCTCGGAGAGCGAATCGAACCATCAGCGGCCGGGCACCGACCAGAAACCCGCCTTGAGGTACTCGCCTTGTGGAAATCCGACCGGGTGGTCCGTGTCGTGACCCGTGTGAAGGATCGTCGTCAGCGGTCGCCCAGCGGCCGCCGCGGTCGACTCGACGGTGTCGAAGAACTGCGCCGGTGACACCCGGCTGGAACAGGATGCCTGCACCAGGGTGCCCCCCGGTTCGACCAGTCGGACGGCGAGATGTGTCAGCCGGGTGTAGGCGCGGATCGCCGCATCGACGCTCGACTGCCGTTGTGCGAACGATGGCGGGTCGACGACCACCAGGCCGAACTGCCGGCCCTGTCGGGCCAGCTTCGCCATCACCTCGAAGGCGTCGCCGACGTCGAACGTGTGCTGGCACGCTGCGACACCGGGACGGACGCTGTTGCGCTCCAGGTTCCGCACGAGCGCCGCCAGTGCGGGGGCGGAGATGTCGACGCTGTGCACCGATCTCGCGCCTCCCGCGGCAGCGTGGACGGTGAATCCGCCTCCGGCCGAGAAGACGTCGAGCACGTCGAGCCCCGCCGACATCGAACCCACGGTGATCCGGTTCGCCCGCTGGTCGAGGAACCACCCGGTCTTCTGACCGTTGCGGACGTCGGCCTCGAACTCCAGCCCCGCCTCGACGAACACCACGCCCGGCGCGTCGAGTGAGCCGGCGATGACGTCACCGTCGGTGAGCCCGTGCGTTTCGCCGCGCTGCACCGTCCGGGCGAGACGGAGCACGATCGACTCGCAGGCCGTGATCTCGATCAACCGGGTGACGATCGCCCGGAGGTGCGGGATGAGTGCAGGCGAGTAGAGCTTGACGACGAGCACGCTGGCGTACCGGTCGACGATCAGGCCAGGGAGCCCGTCGTTCTCGCCGTTCACGATGCGGTAGCCGAGGCGCTCGGCCTGCTGCTGTGTCGTGAAGTCGGCACGCAGGTCGAGTGATCGCATGAGCGCGTCGCGCCACCATGTGTCGTCGATCGTGGCCGGTGAACCGGCGTGCAGGACCTTGAGCCGCATCGGCGAGGCCGGGTCGAACAGCGCGATCGCAGCGAACCTGCGCTGCCCGTCGAACACCACAGCGAGATCCCCGGGCATCCCGCCTTCGGTGATCGATGTGATCGAGTCGTCGAACACCCACGGGTGACCTGCCCTGATGTGGCGCAAGGCATCCGGTGTCACCCGCACCGCCAGTCGACGATCCGAGGGTCCGGCCAACGCCATCACGCGGGAGTCGACGCCGCAGTCCGGCGGAGGTGCCCACGGCTGGTCGTCCATCGCTGCAGCATGGCCGATCCGGACCCGACGCGACGACCTCCGCGATCTCGTACTCTCACACGCATGCAACCGATTCGTCGTGTGGCGATCAGCACCGGTGGCGGCGATGCCCCCGGCCTCAACGCCGTCATTCGCTCCGTCACGCTCGCAGCCCGGAATCGTGGTTGGGACGTGGTGGGCATCCGTGACGGCTTCAACGGGCTCCTGTTTCCCGACGACTACCACGGCGACGGCTTGATCGATCTCAGTCGGGAACGTGTGCGCGGGATCTCCCATCTCGGCGGCACGATCATCGGGTCCACGAACAAGGGCAATCCGACGGCATATCCGATCCAGCAGAGCGACGGTTCCTGGCTCGAGGTCGACCGCACACAGGAGCTCCTGTCGCGCTTCGACGAGGCGGGCATCGACGCACTCGTGACGGTCGGCGGCGACGGATCACTCACGATCGGGCACCACCTGCATCGTCATGGGCTCCGGGTGATCGGGGTCCCGAAGACGATCGACAACGACCTCGACAAGACCACCGAGACGTTCGGCTTCGACACCGCCGTGCAGTTCGCGACCGAGTGCATCGATCGCCTGTTCTCGACCGCCACCTCACACGGTCGGGTGCTCGTGGTCGAGGTCATGGGTCGGTACGCCGGCTGGATCGCACTGCACTCGGGGATGGCGGCCGGCGCACACTGCATCCTGATCCCGGAGATTCCGTATTCCCTCGACCCGATCGCGGCCACGATCAAGCAGCGCGAGGAAAGAGGCGCGAAGTTCTCGATCGTGGTCGTCGCCGAGGGTGCGGTGCCGATCGACGGCGAAGTGTCGACGATCGGCAAGACGGTCGGCCAGGCCGTGCAACTCGGCGGGGTCGGCGGCAAGGTCGCTACCGAATTGGAGCTCCTCACCGGCAAGGAGGCGCGCACGGTGGTGCTCGGTCACCTCCTGCGTGGCGGTTCGCCGACGTCGCTCGATCGACTGCTGGGCCTGCGGTTCGGCGCCGCCGCCGTGCGCGCACTCGAAGAGGGTCGCGACGGTGTGATGGTGGCGCTCGATCCGCCGAACGTCACCTATGTGCCGCTTGGCGAGGCGACGAACCGACTGAAGAGCGTCCC
>JANNNB010000383.1:0-7389 GCA_031398325.1 Actinomycetes bacterium | reverse complement strand
CAACGTGTTGAGCAGCGGGCGCCGGCGCGCCGTCGATCGTCACGGCACCATGCGGGCGACGATCGCGTGGTCGTACCGCCTGCTCGACCGCGACGAGCAGCGGATGTTGCAGTGGCTCTCGGTGTTCAACGGTTTCGAGCTGGACGCGGCCGCCTACGTCGCCGCCGTCCTGGGCATCGACGAGCTGGCGGCGACGGATCACGTCGCCTCGCTCGTCCACAAGAGCATGGTCACGCCGGAGACGCATGAGCGCGGCGTCCGATACCGGATGCTCGAGACGATGCGTGCGTTTGCTGCGGAGCAGCTGGACGCCGCGGGCGATCGACACGACGCGACGATGGCGCTCGCTCGATGGATGGCGACGGTGACGGACCTGTCGTTCGATGACCCGTGCAGCGCAGCGGTCGAGCGGAACTCGATCCGGCTGGAGCGGGAGGCGGACAACTGGCGTGACGCCGCGATCGCCGCCGCGCGTGTCGAGGACGGCGATCTGGCAGCGCGATTGTGCGGGCCTCCGGTCGCGTACTTCCTCCTCGGTCGCCATGATCTCGCCGGCTTCGTGCGGCCGCTGCTCGACCTCACGACCGGAGACTGGCGGCGACGTCGGCCGGTGCTGTGCGCGCTGATGGTGTCCGATGCCGGCGCAACCGATCTCGCGCAACTGCGGGCGTGGGCCGACGAGATGCAGGGCATGGAACGGATCGAACCGACCGGTCTCGGCGCCCTGATGGGTTGGTTGTCGTTCGCTTGGCACGGCGACTTCGAGTCGTCGGTCGCCCTGTGCGCGGCGAGTTCGCTCGACACGCGGCTCGCCCAGGCGACCCGCGACATGTTGCTCGGCATCGCCGTGCTCGACCACTTCAGCCTGACCGCCGCCACCGACGATCGCTATCGGCTGATCGATCGTGCGCTCGAGGCGGCCGACCGCTCCGACGTCGGGATCACGCGCGTTTCGTGTCTGCTCGGCGCTGCGTGGGGTCTCGCGGACCTCGAGCCGGACCGCTCGCTCGAGCTGGTGCGCCGCGCCCTCACCGACATCGCCAACGTTCCCGCGCTGACGAGAGTGACGTTGCCGGGGAGTGCGTCACGGCTGCTCGCCCGGCTCGACCCACGCGTCGCAGCGCTCGGGCTGCTCGAGCAGATCGACGCGACCGCCTTGCGACGATCGTTCGTCGACCTGATCCCGCTCTCCTATGCAGCGGCGTTGCTGCAACGGGTCGGTCATCCGGCGGCCTCCTCGGCGCTGGCGACGATGGCGGTGTCGCCGATCGCTCCCTACCTCTCGATGATGGACTTCGTCGACCTGGCTCGACGGGCGTCGTCGGGCACCTCGCCGGTCTCGCTCGATGAACTGCACGCGAGCGTCCGAGCTGCGCTCGTCGATATCGCAGACCGTGACGTGCTCGACTCCGAACCAGTGGAGTTCGAACTCGCCGCCACCTGCCCGGCCCGCGTCGGCTGACCGACCCACCCGCGTCGAGAACCCGGTGTCAGACGATGGCGACGATCCAGAACCAGAGTTTGGTCGGTGCACCGTGGCATATGGCAGGCGCGCCGACACAGGCGCGACCCTCGTGTCACCAACGGAGTTCAGGCATCACCTGGCAGCTGCCGGCCGCCTGTTCGTGCGCGGCGGGGACGGCTGACTGCGTCGGGTCGCGATGTCCGGTCGGAGCGCCAGCGTCGCGGTGGTGGCCGGCGATGACGGATCGGCTTGGTCGGCTGGTCGACCTCGGTGTCGTCCGGGTGGCGCCGTATCAGGAACCCGGAGACCGGGCACGCAACGAGTACCGCCTCACCCACAAAGGCGTGGATCTCCTCCCCGTGATGGTCTCGCTGATGAGTTGGGGCGATCGACACCTTCAAGGCGACGGCGACGACGCGGCCAGTGGTGGCGGACCCGTCACCTTGCACGATCGGACGACGGGCGAGCCGGTTCGGCTCGAGTTGCGAACACCGTCGGGCCACATCGTGGCGCCGCACGAGATGGAACCGCGGGCCCGACCCTGACCGGTCGGGAAACATCCTGACGTGTCATCGAAGACACACCCACTGACCCCCATTCGCGCCGTATCCTTGCAGGCGACCCCCGTCTACCCGCCGCCATGAACCGTTCGAATTCCGCCACCAGATCCGACAAGCCCGCGAAATCTCAGGCCTCCTCGGCCGGGTTCTTCAGTGGACCCTGGATGCCCGCGTTCGCGGCCGGTCTGGTCGTCGCCGTCGTCGTCGCCGCCGGAATGATCGGAAGTCGCAGCGGGAGCGGTGCGTCCAACGACGGCACCTCGATCCCGACCGTCTCCTATGACTCGGCTTCGACCACGACGGTCGCTGCGGTCATCGCGCCCGATACGACGGTCTCGGCAACACCGAAGACGGCCTTCGCGTCGCCGCTCGCAATGGGCGCCGCCGGTGACGACGTCGTGCAGCTGCAACAGCGCTTGACCGATCTCGGCTTCCAGCCCGGGCCCATCGACGGTCAGTTCGGCAGCGGTACGCAGCAAGCGGTGTGGGCCTACAAGAAACTCGTCGGGAACATCGAATGGAAGGCGTTCTCCGAGCTCGGCGATCAGACGGTGGTCACGAACGACCTGTGGCAGCAGATGCAGGAGCCGACGGTGCAGATCGTGCCTCGGCGCCCCGGTGCCGGCACCCATGTCGAGATCTACCTGCCGCTGCAGGTGATGGCGGTGTTCACCGACAACAAGCCGATCTTCATCGCTCACATCTCGTCCGGTGAACTCAACCCGGACGGTACGCCGGCCACGTTCTGCGAGACCGCCACCTACGACACCGACGAGAACGGCAACCTGTACGAAGAGCCGGTCACCAAGCAGGTGTGCGCGGAGGCGAAGTCGCCAGGTGGCGTGTTCCGGTTCCGTCGGTACCACGAAGGCAACCGGGTGAGCCCGCTCGGTGGCATGAAGAACCCCTGGTACTTCAACTACGGCATTGCGATCCACGGGGCACAGAACGTTCCGACCACCCCGGCCTCGCATGGCTGCATCCGCATCTCGAACAGCCTGGCCGACGTGTTCCCCGCTCTCGTGAGCAAGGGTGACGTCGTCTACGTGTGGGGTCTCGACGGCAAGGAGCCGGAGCACTACACCGAGCGTGAGTCGCTGCCGTCGTTCAACCGGCCCGATCCGAACGCCACGACGACGACCACGACGACGACCACGATCCCGGTGACCACGACGATCCCGCCGACGACGGTTGCGCCGGCGACCACGCAGGCCGCGACGACCACGACGCCGCCCACGACCGCAGCGCCAGGCACCACCGCCCCGGCCACCACCGTCGCCCCACCGACGCCCTGATCTTCCGTCATTCGACGTTTGCGACAAGAAATCTGCGGACCGGGTCTCCAACTTCTTGTCGCAAACGTGGAGTGTGGTGCTGAAATCGGGCGCGGGGGATCGCGTCGGGTTTCGTAGCGTGGGCGGATGGATCTGATCTGGCCGAGCATCGATGCGCTGGCCAGCTACGCGGCCGCGCTGCGCCGGGGATGGTCACCGGACACGATGCGCCCGGAGACGTCGAGGGAGCAACTCGTGGCGATCGCCCATGATCCGGCCGCTTTCGTCGCCTCGCTCGTCGATCGCGACGCTGCCGGCGACCCGATCCCGCTCCCGGACGGGACGTTCGGGCAGCGGCTCCCCGGCTTCCACAAGTGGATGTGGGATGGCGAGTTCGCCGGCTCGATCGGGTTTCGATGGCAGCCGGGCACGACCGACCTGCCACGGCACTGTCTCGGCCACATCGGCTACAGCGTCGTGCCGTGGAAGCGTCGACTCGGCTACGCGACCGAGGCGTTGCGGCAGGTGCTTCCTGATGCACGTGCGGAGGGTCTGGAGTTCGTCGAACTCACGACCGACCCGGACAACATCGGCTCGCAGCGCGCCATCGAAGCGAACGGCGGTGTGCTGCTCGACGGCTATGAACCGGACCCGGTGTACGGCACCGAGTGCAAACTCCGCTACCGCATCGCCCTCGCGGTCAGCGGGGCGGAAACTTGACGACCTCGCCGCGGTTGATCGAGACCCAATCGCGGGCTTCGAGGTATGGGCGGAGTCGGTCGGCGATGACCGCTCCGTACCTGGCGTTCTTCGGGCGCTGCAGCTCGAACAGATAGGGGAACTCGAGCCACGCGATCGTGGCGTGCCAGAGTCGAAGTGCCGCGTCTCCCGTCGGAGGGTCGAGCACGACCGGCCCGAACAGCCGCTCGGGTTCTCCCGCCGCGTCGCAGACCTCGGGAAAGAACAATGTGGGCACGCCGTAGCCCCCGGCGTCGACGACCCGGTCGTGTTCGGCCTTCACCTCGTCGCTCGTGGTGTCATCCGCGATCGCCCGGTCGACGATCGACGGATCGAGGTCGAGTTCGGCGAGGAGATGGCGGGCAACGTCGGGATCGTGCGGCTTGTGCCCGTCCTCGTGCAGCGCCCGCGCCGCACGCTCGTACCACCGGTCGAGATCGTCCATGCTCGTCCGGCGCAGGAGTGCCCCGATGCGCATCATCGACCAGCCGTACGACCACTCACGCTCCCACGGGTGCTTCTTGCCGTCGACCCGGTTGACCTCTTCCAGGCTGAAGAACTTCCACGAGATCTCGAGGCCGTTCTGCGCGCGGACCTCACGAATCCATTTCGCCGTCTGATGCGCGAACGGGCACATCACGTCGAAGTGGAAATCGACCTGTGTGATCACTGGCGTCCCCATCCTCCGCAGCCTTCCACACACCCGATTCACCCCGGAAAAGTCACGGGGAATGAGGTCAGAGGGAGGAGCTGGGGGTGGGGCGGGGGCGTTTGCGGTAGCGGCGGGAACGTCGGGAGCGGGCGTAGGCGACGTACCCGATGAACAGGGTCATGAACGCGACCCACGCGATCAGGAGCACCAGGGCACCGATCGATACGGGGCGAGCCCACCACGCGTTGTTCTCCGGAGACTGCAGCGACTGCGCACGGAGTTCGATGATCGAACCGTCGTTGGGGACCGTCCACTCGATCGCGCCCTCGTCGAGCACCTCGCCGTTGGTGTTGTCGGTCACGATCTCGCCCGGGAGCGCCGCTCGCATCGTGACGAACAGCGACGTCTCGGGAGTCGCCCCGCTCTCCGCGATCTCCTCGGCGAACGGCATCGACCCGACGGCCGTCACGAGGTCTTCGTCGGCGAACGATTCGAAGCCGCCGGTGAGTCCGAGCAGCCCGCCCATCGAAGTGGTCGTGTCGTTGTTGACGGTCGTTCGTTCGACGACCATCTGGTTGAACGGCGGGCCGATGCTGTTCAGTAGATTCGTCGCATCTGCCGCTGAGGTGAACGGATGCGAGATCGAGATCGTCAACCCGCCATCTGGAGTTGCGGTGGGACCGTCGACGATCCAACCGGCAGCGACGACGTCGTCGAGGGCGAGTTCGTCGGCGATCGTCGGCACCGCTCGTACCACGGCGGCATCGGCGGTGGCGACGACGGTGATCGTGCCCGTGCCGTCGTCGTTCATGGTGACGTCGACCGCGACGTCGACCTGACATGCCGCGAGCACGAGCGCGCACGCGCACACGGCCAGCAATCGACGGAACATGGTCGTCATTATGATCGGGCCGGACTCACGCGGCGCGGCACGGAGTCAACCTCGTCCGTCGGGGCAGGGCCCGGCAGACGAGGTTGGGATCGAAATCGTCAGACGAGTTCGGGCGGTGGGAGTTCTTCACCGACCGAGGGCGTCGGATTCTCGGTGGCGGTGGTCGCCAACTCGACCGATGACGGGGGAACGAAACCCTCGACGGCCGTGAACACGAACCGCTTCTTGCCCTCGTTGTCCGGGTCGTCTTCGGTGTCGACCACGATGATCTCGCCGGCAGAGAACTCCTTGTAGAGGATCTTCTCCGACAACGCGTCCTCGATGTGGCGCTGGATCGCCCGACGCATCGGACGGGCGCCGAGCTGCGGGTCGTAGCCCAACTCGGCCAGTAGCTCCTTGGCCGACTGCTTGATCTCGATGCCGAGACCCTGCCCTTCGAGTTGACCGACGAGGCGCTTGGTCAGCAGGTCGACGGTTTGCAGCACCTCGGCGCGAGACAGCTCGTGGAACACGATGGTCTCGTCGATGCGGTTGAGGAACTCGGGTCGGAAGTGGGTCTTCAGCGACTCGTTGACCTTGTCCTTCATCCGCTCGTAGCTCATCGCCGAGTCGTCGGTGGTGAAGCCGACGTTGGCCTTGCGCAGGTCCGCCGTGCCCAGGTTCGACGTCATGATGAGCACGGTGTTGCGGAAGTCGACCGAGCGGCCCTGGCTGTCGGTCAGGCGACCTTCCTCCAGGATCTGCAGCAGCACGTTGAACACATCAGGGTGGGCCTTTTCGATCTCGTCGAACAGCACCACCGAGAACGGCTTTCGCCGCACGGCCTCGGTGAGCTGGCCGCCCTCTTCGTACCCGACGTAGCCGGGGGGCGAACCGACGAGGCGGCTCACGGTGTGCTTCTCCATGTACTCGGACATGTCGAGCGTGATCATCGCGGAGTCGTCACCGAACAGGAACTCGGTGAGCGTCTTGGCGAGCTCGGTCTTGCCGACGCCGGTGGGGCCGAGGAAGATGAACGAGCCCGACGGGCGCTTCGGGTCCTTGAGCCCCGCGCGGGTGCGGCGGATCGACTGGGACACGGCCGAGACGGCGCTCTCCTGGCCGATGATGCGCTTGTGGAGGTTCTCCTCCATCTTGAGCAGGCGCTCGGTCTCTTCCTCGGTGAGCTTGTAGACCGGGATACCGGTCCACAAGGACAACACCTCGGCGACCGCTTCTTCGTCGACCTCGTCGAACAGGTCGACGCCGTCGGCCTTGACCTCGAGCTCCTTGGCTGCTTTCTCCTCGAGCAGGGACTTCTCCTGATCGCGGAGGCGTCCGGCCTCTTCGAACTGCTGCTCCTCGACGGCACGCTTCTTCGCTTCCTGCACCTGGTTGAGGCGCAGCTCGAGGTCGCGGAGGTCGGGCGGGGTGGCCATGCGCTTGATGCGTAGACGGGAACCGGCCTCGTCGATGAGGTCGATCGCCTTGTCGGGCAGGTGACGATCCGAGATATAGCGATCGGCGAGGTTGGCCGCAGCGACGAGCGCCTGGTCGGTGATGGTGACCCGGTGATGCGCCTCGTACTGGTCGCGGATCCCCTTCAGGATCTCGATCGTGTGGGCGAGCGTCGGCTCGTCGACCTTGACCGGCTGGAAGCGCCGCTCGAGGGCGGCGTCCTTCTCGACGTGCTTGCGGTACTCGTCGGTCGTTGTTGCACCGATGGTCTGCAGCTCACCGCGGGCGAGCATCGGCTTGAGGATCGACGCCGCGTCGATGGCGCCCTCGGCGGCGCCGGCGCCGACGAGCGTGTGGATCTCGTCGATGAA
>JANNNB010000252.1:0-5247 GCA_031398325.1 Actinomycetes bacterium | reverse complement strand
CGAGAGGGCGCCCGCTGGCTGACCACGCTTGCATGCCGCCGCCGAGTTCGGTGATGTCGGTGTAGCCCATCGCAGACAGGGTCCGTGCTGCCTCGGCGGACATGTTGCCGGTCATGCAGTAGACGAGCAGGGGCGCGCCCTTATCTGCAGGAAGCGACGCGGGGTCCAGTGCATCGAACGGTACGAAGAGATCGGTGCCGGGAATTTCGCCTTCGTAGGGGACGTGCACATTCATCAACGTGGAACCGGTGCCCATCATCGCGCGAGCGAATTCGTCGGAATCGACCAGTTCCATGCGCGCGGCCTCGGTACCCATGTCCATTCCAGCCATCGATGTGCCCTCGCCGTGGTCCATTCCGGGCATGCCGAGTGCGACATAGCCGACGATCGCCAGCACCATCGCCACGAATCCCCACACCACCACCTTCCCGGCGTGTCGTGCCCGAATGTCGTCGGCCGTGGCCAGCGCCTCCAGACGGGAAGCGTACTTATCGATGTCTGGGCGGTCAGTCGTACTCATGGGAAGCCGATGGCTAGGGCCGTCATCCCGCCATTCTACGACGTGGTGTCGTAGGTCCACTCCGAAATCTCACAGTGCTGGCCACCCGGCGTCGACGAGCCATCCCTGCATGCTGACGAGAACCGCAGACCAGACTCCGGTCAGGTAGCCGACGCCTACGAGCACCATCGTGACGCCCACGACCTTCTCTAGAAACGCAGATCGGCGCGCCAGCCACAGTCGAACGCCACGCGAACGGTCGAACCAGAACGCGACGGCCACGAACGGAACACCGAGCCCGATCGAGTACAGAACCAGCAGCCACATTCCCTCGACAAGCGACGCGTCCACGGCGGCCTTCGTCAGAATCGTCGCCAGGATCGGACCGATGCACGGCGTCCAGCCGATCGCAAAGACCACGCCCAGTGCGACCGAGCGCCTCGGGTGCGACTCGACCGGCTGAAGCTCGAACGGCCGCCGTTCGTTGCCGAGCCTCGGCCAACGGACAACACCGAGCGTGTGCAGCCCGAAGACGATCAGCATGGTTCCGGCGAGCCGAAGTGCAAGGTCGAGCTGCGAGAACAGGAAACCACCAACGGCCGACGCCGTTGCGCCCAACAATGTGAACACGATGGTGAAACCGGCCACGAATCCAACGGCCCGACGCATCCTGCTTTCGCGGCCGACCTCGTCGGCATCCCCCGCCGAAACGGCAGCGAGATAGCCCGGAATGACCGGGAGCACACACGGGCTACTCGCGGAAACAAAGCCGGCTGCGATCGCCGCCACGGGAAGCAGCAATGAGCTCACGCCACCCTCGTCTGCTTGCCGGCTCGGGCCCGCACCAGAATCACCGCCAGGGCGCACCACGCGAGGAGCCCGACCGCGATCGAGGTGCGATGTTGACGAGTCAGATGGTCGCCGACGTGGGGGAGCCAGATCGATGCGACCGATCTGATGGTGGCGACCAAGCCGATCGCTACCACCACGGTCGTCGTTGACGAAGCGCCGCGCCGCTGTGCGGCGCGAAGCAGCGCAGCACCAGCGATCGCGACAGTCGCGACTGCGAGCCCGACAGGAAAAACCGGCTGAAGCAGGCCGGTCGGTCGTAGGCCGACACTCGCAATCGGGCCAGGGCATCCATCGCGGATGACGCACGTAGCCTCGTAGGCCGACCAAGCGAGGAGCGCGGGGACGGCGATTGCTGCGAGCAACTCCTCGGCCCGAATGTCATCGCGTCGAGCTTGCATCACCAGGAGCGCAGCGCCCGCTGCGGCACCGGCCCAGAACTCGACCCCACCGCGAATCACGAGCACGTCGCGAATGTTGGTCAGCGATGCGGGATCGTCGAACGCCATCGATGTCAGCCTCCCCACCAACACGCCGACGAGTAGTGGCACCGTGACGATGTCGAGGACGGTCGGAGTCGCCGTTCCGATGGGCCATGGCTTGACGAACACCGACGCAACGATCACCATGATCGCGATCGAGCCGAGCAGGCCAACATCGATCATTGGCCGAGATCGGCGAGCACCGCCGCCAGTCGTTGCTCGGTGAGGCCCCCCACGATCGTGGTACGCAACACACCATCTGGACCGAACACGTACGTCGATGGGAAGCCCCGAACACCCAACCATGCTCGGATGTCACCGGATGAGTCGAACACGTTCGGATACGTGACGTCGAACTCGTCCATGAACGCTCGCGCACTCGGGGCGATGTCCTTCGAGGCGACCCCCAGAATCACGAAGTCACCGTCGACCTCAGCGGCGGTTCGCTCAAGCAAGGGGGTCTCAGTGCGGCACGGAGCACACCACGAGGCCCAGACATTCACGATGACGGGAGTGCCGCTCTGACCGACGAGTATCGATTCGAACTCGTCGGCAGTCGACACGTCAGTCAATATCCCGGACGCAGGCAGCGGGCCCGGCGACCCACTGACCCGGAAATCGCCAGCAGTGTCCGACGGGCGAGTGACGACATAGACCACGATTGCTGCGATGGCAATCAATGCGATCGGCCGCACCCAGCGCGGGGAGTGATGTCGCCCGATGTCGAGGTCGTCAACCAGTTGCTCATGCACCGTCGCGATTCTACGACAGATTGTCGTAGATCGGCGGCGGCCCCTCCCGTGCCGCATATGCGATTACTGGTACGCCCCCAACCGGTACGTACTACATCACGTAGTATCCTTCGAGACGTGACAACGTCGGGAACCGTCAGAGACAGCGACGCTCGAGCGACCCGACGCCAGGCCCTGCGCGTCGGTACCGCACTGCTCGGGTCGTTGGCGCTCGCGCCGCTCCTGGCATGTGCGGGAACGAGCGACGACGCACGATCCGACGCTTCGAGCCAAGCGCCGGTGGGCACGATTGGCGCTGAACTCGCTGGAGTACAGATCGACGTGCGACGAGACCCCGGTTGAGGCTGCTGCACATCGTGGGTCGTGTACCTGCGCTCGCACGGTGCAATTGTTGACGTTGCGGACGATGCCAACCGTGCCTCGTTCCGGCTACGACGAGGCGTCGCCGACGAGGTCGCCTCGTGCCACACCGCTGTCGTGGACGAGTACACGATCGAGGGACACGTCCCCGTCGGTGCCATCCAGCGTTTGCTCGCCGATCGACCGGACGCGATCGGGCTCGCACTCGCGGGTATGCCGATCGATGCGCCAGGGATGGGGGGCGACGCCAGTTCATGGGAACAACAGCCCGTGATGCTGATTGGAGCTCATGGCGAACTCACCGCGTTCGACTAATGACGGCCCAGCGCAACTTCGTCTGGACGTGGGTCTCCATGTGTGCCCACGTTCGCAGCGCCGCAGTACGCGGTTCTGATCCCGAGCCTCAACGCCGTCGACGACCTTGGCGCCGCGGTCGGCAACCTGGCCTGCAAACCCTCCGCTGGCGCATGCGAGAAGGCGACGTGACGCACGTCGACATTCCGGCGGACCTGAACAGCGAGGACGAGGGCGGTCGGGTGTGGACGTTCCGCGGCGAGGCCGCCGACCCTTCGATCATCAAGCCTGCCGAGGTCGTGGTCGCCGGTTCTCCCATGACGCCGGCAGCGTGCGAGGTGGTCGATCTGGTCGACAGGCCGGTCGGCAAGATCGTCCACCTGCGCTCGCTCACGTGCGTCGCGAACCGCAAGTGGAAGCGTCGGCCGCAGTCGCGGGTCTCGTCGCAGGGCTGCGCGGGAGTCCTTCAGCGGTGGCTCGGCCCTCGGCCGATGCGGGCCGCGACAGTGACAGGTTAAAGCTCTCGCGAACTCCGCCGACGCCGACCGTCTTCACGAACTCTCAACGACGACCACGACGGCTTGGCTCATCTCCGCCCCTGATCCCACCGGTAGGGGCTCAGTCGGTGTGCGCGTGATCCCCGTGCTTGTCTTCGGGCGGTTCGGGTCCGTCGCCGTCGTCGTCCGGTCGGCCGTCTCCGGGGGCGTTCTCGTGAGGCGGGGCTGCGGTGATCGCCCGACCCGCGGCCGTCTCGGGCGGCTTGCCGTCGTCGTGGTCGTGGTCTCTACAGAACCCTGCGATGCAGCGACGGACCGCGTTCAGATCGATGCCCGCTTGGTCGATACGCTTTTCGAGTTCGGCCGAGATGACCCGCTCGCTGAGTAGGCACGCGATCAGGTCGCACACGTCCTGATGGCGCCCGTCGTCGGGCGTCGACGGCGTGTACGGGTCGCCCGTCCCGTCGGGGTTCCCGTGGACCGAACCTGCATCGCCGCCCAGCGCATCGACCTTGTCGGCCAGTCCGCTGACGTACAGCTTGAAGACGGGGTACCAGCGGTTGTCGGGCGGGATCGTGCTCAGAATGTGCTTCATCACCGAAAGGTCGCGAATCTCGTCGTCGAGTATCAGCGCGGCCTTGCTGACGGGGATGCTGATCTCGACGGCGCCGATCACCCGACCGGTGCGGCCGTCGACCTGGTGCACGCTGACCCGATAGGTCGTGCCTGCCGTGACGCCGTCGGGCAGCTGGATGGTGAGCAGCGCGGGGATGTGGGTCTGACGTCCACCAGGCAGCGGGATCCATGTTGTGCCGGCCACCTCCAGACGCAGGGTGTTGGTGTCGACCCGGGTGAACGGTGCGGGGCTCAGGCGCAGACCGGCGAGTCGAATGACCTCGTCGGTGTCGGTGCCACCGAGGTGCAGGGTGACCTCGCTCGTGGCCGGCAGGTTCCACCAGCGCACCAGCAGTTCGTCGGGCAACGTGCGCCGACGGACGTTGTGATCGACGTGCGTGAGCGCTCCGCTGTACTTCTCGCCCCGCACCGGCACCGCCTCGATGGGTACGTTCGGCGGAATCTTCGGTAGGTCCGATGGCTTGATCTCGAACGTGTGCATCACGCGGTGCGACGCCGGCCCGCCGGGGTTGTCCGAGAAGAGGATCGCCAGGTTGCGCTGCGAGAGGTTGTCGCTCGTGCCCGGCGTCTCGCCGGGATCGGTGGCATCCTGCGGGAAGAACACCTCGGCGACGAGGCACTGGTGGCGGCCACGGACGAGCTCCTGGATGCTTCGACACGACGCATCCGCCCAGGGTCCGTCCGCGCCACCCGGGTTGATCGGAAACCGCTTACGAGTTCGGTTGATGTCGAGCCAGCAGGCAAAGTAGGCGGTCACCTCGGTACCGGCGTCCGGCGCGATGTCCTGGATCTCTCGCGAGTCGAGGGGCTGGGCCAGCATCGAGCTCGCACCAGGCTGCCCTTGCACCGTTTCCACGCGCTCGGTGGCGAAGCACGGG
>JANNNB010000236.1:0-2013 GCA_031398325.1 Actinomycetes bacterium | reverse complement strand
CCCTGCCCAGTCGTTGTGGACCCCGATCGCAGGCCTTCAGGAGATCCACCTGCGCTACACGTACTCCGCCGAAGGCCCCCAACACATCGAGCTGCTCCAGGGAACCGCCGGGTCCTTCTGGGACGGCAACGACTCGGCCGGAGCGCATCACATGGGAGTCTGGGTCGACGACGTCGGCGGCGAGACCGACCGACTCATCGCCGCGGGTTGGACCCTCGTGGGCTCCCAGAACGACCCCGACGGCGACGCGGGGTACGGCATGTTCACCTACCTCCAGCCGCCGAGCGGCTTGATCGTGGAGCTGGTCAACCGCGCCGCACTGTCGTTCTTCGAACAGTGGTGGGGCGCGGCGCTCAACTGATCGCGGCCTGCTCCTTCGCCCACCGATAGTCGGCCTTGCCGTTGGGTGCCCGGTACACCTCGTCGACGAACACGACACGCCGTGGCGCCTTGTAGTCGGCGATCGACTCCTTGATGGTCGAGATGATGTCGTCGGCCGACGTCGGCGACGACACCGAACAGACGAGAACGACCGTCTCGCCGAAGCGTTCGTGCGGCACGCCGACGACGTTCGCGTCGATCACTGTCGGGTGCTTGCGGGCGGCGACCTCGACCTCTTCGGGGTAGATCTTCTCGCCGCCCGAGTTGATGCAGACCGACCCCCGCCCGAGCAGGGTGACCGTGCCGTCCTCTGCGATCGTGGCGAAGTCACCCGGCACCGTGTACCGCACACCGTCGACGACCCGGAACGTCTGTGCCGTCTTCTCCTCATCGTTCCAATAGCCGGTTGGCATCGGCCCGGCTGCCGCAAGCATCCCCGGCTCCGAACTCCCCCGAGGAAGCACCTGGCCCGTCACCGCGTCGATGGTGACGACATTCGGCGGTGCCATGAAAACCGCCGTCTCGGGGGGTTCCTGGCCGGGCATCGTCATCGACATCGCGTACGGCCCGCCCTCGGAGGCTCCGATCATGTCGAGGATGACGGCGTTCGGCAGGCGACGCTGGAAGGACCGCTTCTGTTCGGCCGACAGCGTCGCCCCAGTCGAGACGATCCTCGTGACCGACGTCAAGTCCGCCAGCACCCCATCACGTTCAGCCGCATCGAGGGCATCGTTGAGCGGTCGGGCGAAGGCGTCGCCGACGAGCGAAATCTGCGTCACCCGGTGTCGTTGCGCGAGATCCCAGAGTTCGGCGGCGTCGAACGACCGGCCACCGAGCAACACGACCGACCCGCCCATGACGAACGCGCCGATGGCCAGGAACAGCGCTGTGCCGTGCATGAGCGGGGGTGCGCACAACATGATCGGACTGCGGCCGTCGGCCTGCAACTCGGCGGCGATTCGACCCACGTCGGCCGGGGTGGTCGGCACCTCGATGCCTGCTGACGCGTATGCGGTGAACGCGAGCGCCCCGAACAAATCGACGTGACGCCACACCACCCCCTTCGGGTTCCCAGTCGTCCCACCGGTGTACAGCATCAGAGCGTCCTCGCCCGAGCGGGCAATGCGCTGTGCCGGCTCGGCAGCATCCACCAGCTCGTGGTACCACTCGGCTCCACTGACGAGCGGCGATCCGTCGTCGACCTGGAGCAGTATGCGGACCGTCGGCATCGACGCAACCGCTTCGGCGACACGTTCACCGAGCGACCCGTGGAACACGAGGACCTCGGCGCCGGCGTTGTCGCAGATGTACGCGATCTCAGGGGCCTTGTAGCGGTAGTTCACGTTCACCGGCGTGGCCCGCAGCTTGAACGCCGCGTACGCCGACTCCAGGTACTCCGGACAGTTGAACATCAGCTGGGCGACTCTCGTCCCCTCGCCGACGCCACGTGCACCCAATGCCGACGCAAGCCGTGCGGCCCGATCGTCGAGCTGCCGCCAGGTCAGCGAGTGTTCGCCAACGACGACCGCCACCTGCTCGGGTTGGGCGTCGGCGAACGCCTCCCACAACGTCGCCCAGTTCTCGCTCAGCATGATCCCCCCATCTCAGTTGTGTAACGAATGGTGTCTGACA
>JANNNB010000211.1:0-1870 GCA_031398325.1 Actinomycetes bacterium | reverse complement strand
GGAACTCGACCGCGAGTTCGAGGTACACGTCGAAGAATTCGGGACGAAGCGTGATCGCGGTCAGATGCGGTGCGAGGTGCGTGACATCGATGTCCCATGCAAGGGCCCGCTCGATCTGGGCTCGACACTCGCGGAGTACCTCTTCCGGGTCCGCATGTTCCCAGAGGTCGTCGACGCCACGAGGGAACCCTGCTTCACCGCTGTGCAACGACGGGGCGTGGGTGATGGGACCCCACCGATAGGTGGGGTGTTCACAATTCAGCGTGAGGTGCACACCGATGTCGTCTGAGGAGGCATATCGGACTGCGGCATCGCGGGCCCACGGCGCCGGAACCATCAATGATGCGCAGGTCGCGATTCCTTCGTGGAGTGCCTGGTAAACGCCTTCGTTGGCGGCGTGGCACGATCCGAGGTCGTCGCAGGAGATGATGACCAGCCGATCATCGGCGCTGCGTCCAAGACGTTCGGCAAGTGTTTGCATCGATCGCGACGCTATCCGCTACACCCGCTCCACAGGCCGATGTCTGCCGCCTCGGCCCGACGAGCCGCTTCGACGAAATCCTGTGCGAAGTTCACGTTCGGCGCGATGGTCAACGGCTGGGCGTAGCCCTTCGCGACGATTTCGAGATTCACGAACAACCCGTCGTCGCTGCGGTAGATGTAGCCGAGCAGCCGTCCGTAGTCGTCTCTCGCCTCGACGTCGCGAACGACCAGTACAGCGGTGCCGACCGCGAGCAAGGAGTGGGTGAATTCACTGGCCTCTGGTCCGAAGCATTCGATCGGCGAGTTCGGCTTCTTGGTCTCCGGCGTGTCGATGCCGATCAGGCGAACTCGCTCCTCGGTGCCGTCGAAGTCGACGTCGACCGTGTCACCGTCGACGACGCGAACGATGGAGCCGTTGGAGTCGACGGCGGCTGTCGTTTGGTTGGCGGTGGTGGTCGAGGGTGCAGCATCGCGACCGCCCCCACATGCGGCGGCCAACACCACAAGCCAGCCAGGCCACAACTTCATTGCCGTATGTCTATCGCCCCACCGTTCGGATGGGGTCTACATCCGTTCGATGATGGTGCCCGTGCCGAGACCGCCGCCGCAACACATGCTGATCAGGCCATAGCGACCATTGGTGCGCTCCAGCTCGTAGAGGGCCTTGGTCACGAGGAACGCGCCGGTTGCGCCGAGCGGATGACCGAGCGCGATTGCGCCGCCGTTCGGGTTCGTCTTGGCCAAGTCGGCACCGACTTCTTTGGCCCACGCCAGCACGACGGACGCAAACGCCTCATTGATCTCGAACACGTCGATGTCGTCGATCGACAGCCCCGTGCGGGCGAGCAACTTCTGGGTCGCGTCGATCGGTCCGGTGAGCATCAGAACGGGATCCGTTCCGACCAGACACGTGTCGACGACGCGGGCCCGAGGGGTAAGACCGAGTTCGATCGCTCGTTCCTCGGTCATCATCAACACGGCCGCGGCGCCGTCGCTGATCTGGGAGGCATTGCCAGCGGTGTGAACGCCGTTGTCGCGTGCGACAGGCTTGAGGGACGCAAGCTTGTCGATGGTGGTCTCGCGCAGACCCTCGTCCTTGGACACCGTGTGGGTGGTGCCGGTTGGCTTGCCCTCCTCGTCGAGATCCGGCGCCTCGACCGTCACGTACTGCCCGCTGAAACGATCCTGCTCCCACGCAGTGATCGCCCGTTGCTGACTCGCCAGGCCGAACTCATCGGCTTCCTCGCGGGTGATGCCCCACTTTTCGGCCCACGAGTCCACCTCGGTCGCCCTCGCCGAGACCATCGGCATCGGCAAGGGGTCGGTCTCGCTGCACGACGTCGAGACCTCCGAGCTGATCGTCGTCGCCGGCCAGAACCCGGGCACC
>JANNNB010000192.1:0-7586 GCA_031398325.1 Actinomycetes bacterium | reverse complement strand
CGCCACCGGCGCATCTTCGACGCCGCCCGCTGCCGCTCGTACTCCACCAGCAGCGGATCCAACGCCGGGACGGCCGGCGGGCCACCGGCGCCATCGGGCACAGGTTCAGCACCGTCACCGTCCTCAGTGCGGTCAGCCCCGGCAGCGGCTGTCGCCTCGGCCCATGCGGCCTCGGCTCGTGCTGCCTCGGCCCGTCGCGCGACCACCTCGGCGGCCTGCATTCGGCAGTGGCGTACGAAGTCGTCGACACGCATCCGAGCCGCCGCCTCCAACAACCGCTCCTCACGGTCGATCAGATCGAAACGCTGCTCGTCATCGAGGTCACGAATTGCCGAGCCCAACGCGTCGACGTGGCCGGCACCGATCACCCCGTCGGTGAGTGCCCGCTCGAACAGGGCGAACAGGTCACAGACCTCAGCACGCTGCTGTGCCTGACGACCCGAACGCGCGGACTGCGCACCGTCGTGGGTGATCATCGAACTCCGCCGACTCACTGCGACCTTGCTCGGCCAACAGATTCGTTCTCCGCACACAGCGCCCGTCGAACGAGTCGAGCCAACTTCGAAGCTCGCGTGAACGCTTCACGTACCCAGCGACCGCGTCACGATCAGCGGCATCGAGATCGGCCGCCAGCAGCACCACCAAGCTTTCCGGCAAGGTTTCTCGCATCGAATCCAACATGGGACCTTCCATCTGGAAGAGACAACCGGTTGGCGCAGAGCCAACGAAGCCGACCGGAGCCGGTATCGACAACCCTAGACAAGGGGTGTATCAACCGCCCTCGAAGCCTCCGCGAGCCGGACCGACGGATCTCGTCACGGTTCGGCGCTGGCGAACATCTGGCCGATCCGGATCGCGTTGCCGAACGGGTCACGCACGCCGAAGTCGATGCCGTAGGGCCGCGTCGACGGCTCGTCGGTGATGTCGACGCCGCGATCCCGCAGGGTCTCGAACGTGGCCTGTGCGTCGTCCGTGGTGATGCACAGCCAACCGCCCATCGCACCCTTCGTGACGAGCTCACGCACCTGTGCAGCAGTCGCTTCGTCCATCGACGGGGGGCCAGGCTTCTCGAGGAGGATCTCGCGACTCGGGTCTCCCGGCACGCAGACGGTGAGCCACCGCATGAATCCCAAGTCGAGGTCAGAGCTCACGACGAGTCCGAGCTTGTCGACGTAGAAGTCGAGTGCGGCGTCCTGGTCGAGGACGAACAGTTGGGAACGGCTGATGCTGTTGTACATGCCCGAAACCCTACGAATCGGTCGACGGCCCGACTTCTCCGAAACTGCTCGGTCGCGTCCACGTCCTGACGAAGCAGTTCGGCACATCCGGTAGCGGCCCTCGGGCGCGGTAAGACGACGGCGACTCGCCGACGACCTGGCGAAATGTCCTGCCGAACGTCCCCAGGCTCGAGAACCCGACCTCCATGCACACGTCGGTGACGTCATTGGGCGTGGTCCGCAGCAGATACATCGCACGCTCGATCCGGCGCCGTTGCAGGTAGCGGTGTGGCGTCTCCCCGAACGTGGCCTTGAACGTGCGGATGAAGTGCGCCTCGGACACGCAGGCAATTCCAGCCAGCGTGGCGATGTCGAGCTCTCGACGATGGTCGCGATCCATCGCATCGCGGGCCCGCAGCATCAACCGATTCGTCAACTCCCGATCGGTGGCCACAGCCGTCAGCCGGACTCGTCGATCTGGCTCTGTCGGAGTCGGGCCTTCGCGTCGGGCCAGGCGGGTCGTTGCCCGGCTTCGTCGGGCCACCATGTGTGGAAGTGAGAGCCACGCATCTTGGTTCGGTAGTTCACCATCACGGCCCGATGGGCCTCGCTGCGGGTGAAGTCTCCGATCGCTCCAGTGTCGGTCCACGCGGACAGCGTCCAGAAGGTCTTCTGCAGGGGTTGGGCGATCAGCGACACGCCGAGCGCCCCGTCGGAGCGGAGCACCTCACGGCGCAGTCGCAAGGCGGCGAGCACGAACCCGGGCACGCTGCGCAGGCGAAGCAGTTCGAGCTGCGACACCTGGACGACGACTGCGCTGTCGGTCGGTCCGGTGCCTGGGCTCGGCGTCTGCCGGTCGGTCGATTTCCATGGGATGGTCGGCATGATCAGGTCCTGTCGTCGGGGAGGCGGGCGAGGTCGAGCTGGAACACACCGAGGAAGCTGTCGAACGCGCCGACCCCGGTGGCGATCGGCAGTGATCCCTGGACCCACAGGGCGGCGATGCCGTGCACGCCTGCCCAGAGCACGCCGGTGAGCTGTGGGCTGGCGACGCCCGAGAACCAGCCGGTCGCTTGCGCCTCGACGGTGAGCGTCGAGAGTTGCTCGAAGGCAGCCCACGACGACGTGAGATAGGTGGGGTCACTCTGGTCGATGAGCTCGGGGCGGAACATCAACTCGAACGCGCCGGGCCGAGCCACCGCGAACGCCACGTAGGCCCGGCCGGCGTCACGAAGACGAACGAGCGGATCGTCCCCCGCCGCCTCGACGGCCTCGCCCACCGCACCGCGCAGCGCGTCGAACGCATCCGCAGCCACCGTGGCGAGCAGCGACGCGAGCCCGTCGAAGTGTCGCATCGGTGCGCCGTGGGACACGCCCGCCGCCCTAGCGATCTCGCGCAGCGTCAAGCCGGACAGCCCGTGTTCGTCGAGATGGTCGAAGGTTGCCCCGATCAATCGGGTCCGGGTGTCGATGGCGTTCATGTTGACAGTGTCTACCACCTGGTGTAGACACTGTCAACAGTCAGAAGCGTCGTCGACGGAACGGATGACCACCCATCGGTGCTTGCCGATCAGCCGGTCGCGAGTGAATCCGAGTTGCTCGTAGGTCGACAGCGCACCGTTGAAGAGGAATCCCGCAGGGACGGCACCGGCGGGCTCGGGGTATCCCTCGACGACGCCACCGCCGAGTCCGCCGATCAGCACCAACGCACCCGCCAGCGCTGCGGTCGCAACTCCGTCGCGTCGGTGCCCCTTCGCGGCGTAACAGCACGCGATCCGCCAGTCCGGCAACGCGACGAGCGTCCGTTCGTAGACCGCGCGACTCTTGATCCGCGGTAGCTCTGCGGGGACGCCGAATTGACACCAACCGACGCAGTCGTCGCCCTCGAACACCAGCGCCGCGTGCGCTGTTCCCGACATCACCCGGGCCAGCTTGCGTTCGCGGTTCAACGGCGCGTCGTGCTTCGCGACACCCTCCGGGTGGAAGCCGATGCACCAACATCCACTCGGGAATCCATCGCAGTGCTCGACCAGGGCGGCGAAGACCGCCCACGTCGACTCGTCGAGCGGCCGGATCGTCCGCTCCGTCACGGGTCGGCCTGCCGCGGTGACCCCCGCTCTCCGACGAGGAACTCGTTGCCGTCCGGATCGGCCATCACGCCCTGATCGCCGTCGACGACCGTCGCTCCGAGCGCGACGAGCTGGTCGATGACCGAACTCCGACTGCGACCGTCCGGTGGGGCGATGTCGAAACGGATCCGAGTCGACGCGGTCGCCGGCATCAACGGTGGCCCGCTCCAGGTGATCTTCGGCCCCACACCGTCGGGGTCGTGGATCGCAGTCTCTTCGTCCTGGTCCCAGACCAACGGCCACCCGAGCGCCCGGCTCCAGAAGTACCCGAGTGCCTGGGTGCCATCGCAGTTGACCGCTCCCAGCCGCGGACAGTCGGCGAGGAAGTTGTTGTCCGGGTCGATGACGCAGAACTCGTTGCCTTCCGGATCGGCGAGCACGACATGGGTCTCGTCGGGAGACTGGCCGATGTCGATGTGTCGTGCGCCGAGTTCGATCAACCGGGCGATGGTGTCTGCCTTGTCCTCGACCGATTCGGTCGTCAGGTCGAAGTGCTGACGGTTCTGGCCCGACTTCGCGTCGGGAACGTGGCGGAACTCGATGGCGAAGCCGGTGTCATCGGTCGGCACGAGACGGATCGCGTCGGGTTGCGCATCGTCGATGTCCCAGCGCAGCGCCTCGGCCCAGAAGTACGCCTGGCGTTGCGGATCGTTCGCATCGAAGCTCAGTGCGATCAGCTCCACCGTTGCCTCGGTCGTCGTGACGTGGTCGCTCATCCTCTGCTCCTGTCGTTCGCGTCCTGCGACCCGGCCCGTCGGAGATGGTTGCGTCCACGATGTCTACACCGTGCGCAGTGCACGAGTCACCAGGATTCACGCATCGGTGACGGATCTCGCGGTCGTCACACGACCGATCGCCATCCCGACGACGAGCACGACCACCCCGGTGGCGAGTGCAGCGAGCGGGAGCGTGACCGCGAGCGTGATGCACCCCGCGAGACCTGCGACCGCGATCCACCGCGGCCAGTGGCGCTGCGGTCGCGGCAGGGTCAGGCTGGCGGCGTTGGTGATGGCGTAGTACGTGAGGATCGTGACGCCCGAGAAGCCGATGGCACCGCGAAGGTCGAGCGTCGCGGTGAGCGCGATGACGACCACGGTCACCGCGATCTCCGCACGCAACGGGAGCGAGCGACGTTCGTCGATCGCCGCGAACCAGGTCGGCAGCTCGCGTCGACGAGCCATCGCCAGGATCGTGCGGGAGATGCCAGGGATGAGGTTGAGCAGGACGCCGAGGGCGGCGATGCCCGCTCCGATCCGCACGATCGGCCCCAGCCAGTCGAATCGGGAAGCCTCCACCACGAGATCGAGGGGCGCGTCGGTCGAGGCGATCGCGCCGACCGGCACCGTCGCGAGGAGCGTCACCCCGACGATGGCGTAGACCACGAGCACCGCGGCCAAGGCCCGTGGGATCGCCTTCGGGATCGTCGTCGCCGGATCCCTGACCTCTTCACCGAGCGTGGCGATCCGTGCGTATCCGGCGAACGCGAAGAACAGGAAGCCCGCGGAACGCAGTACCCCACCGACGCTGGCGTCGATCGGCGTGATGCGCTCCAGCGAGGCGGCCGGTGTCGACCAGCCGGCCGCGACGACCGACGCGAGTGCGGCGACCGACACGACGAGCAGGCACTTGGTGATCGTCACCGTTCGCGACAGGCCGCCGACGTTGCCGACGGCGATCGCCACGACCGCGGCGACGCCGACGAGCCGGCCGTGTTCCGGCCACAGGTACGCGCCTGCGGTGAGGGCGAGCGCGACACACGACGCGGTCTTGCCGACGATGAAGCTCCACCCTGCGAGATGACCCCAGAACGGCGACAGCTGACGTCGGGCGTACACGTAGGTACCGCCGGACTCCGGATGCACGGCGGCGAGCTGCGCCGACGACGTCGCGTTGCAGAACGCGACGACCGCGGCCACGACGAGCCCGATCAGCAGTCCGGTTCCGGCAGCGCTCGCGGCCGGACTCCAGGCGCTGAACACGCCCGCGCCGATCATCGACCCTGCGCCCACCGTCACCGCGTCGGCCACGCCGAGGCGACGGGTGAGCGTGGCCCCGGACGTGGATGGCGACGTGGGTGTCGGCATCAGGTGCCGGCGGGCTGGAAGAGCTCGACGACGTTGTTCGACGGGTCCTGCAACAGGACCTGCTTGCCGCCCGGACCCTCCACGATCGGGTTGCGGAACGACGCGCCGGCGTCGCCGAGGCGCACGACTTCACGGTCGATGTCGTCGACGATCAGATGGATCCGATTCCAACCGCCCGGCTCGGGCGTCGTTCCGTCGTCCATCGCGCGACCCGCCGAGCTCAGCGGCCCGGACAACAGCAGTCGCAGATTGCCGCGCTTGACGTCGGCGAACGCCGGGGCGAAGTCGTTCAAGACCTCGAAGTCGAGCAGCTCGGTGTAGAACGCGACCGACTCGGCGACGTCGTCGACGAGGTAGCGGACGCTGACGATCTCATCGGTGTGCATGGGTGGTTCTCCTGTTGGTCGGATCGGTGGTGGACATCTGGGTGGTGCTGAGGGAGTGGAAGCGGAAGCCGATGCGCGTCTCGAGTTCGAGCGCGGTCCGCTCGAACGCCGGATACGTCTCGCGGTCGTTCGATCCGTCGAGCGACGGGTCGGCGACGCTCCAATGGATGCGCTCGGGATCGGAACCGAACTCGGGACACACCTCCCGCATGCGATCGCACAGCGTGATGACGGCATCGAACCGTTGAGTGGCGAATTCGTCGACGTGCTTGCTGCGTGCGCCGCTGATGTCGACACCTCGCTTGCGCAGCACCCGCACGGCATTCGGGTGCAACGGCTTCGGTTTGCTCCCCGCGCTGCGGGCCTCGATCGCTCCTGCCGACACTTGCACGAGCAACGCCTCCGCCATCTGGGATCGAGCACTGTTACCGGTGCACAGGAAGAGCACGCGCGGCCGACGCCGCGACCGGGCCGCCCGCGACGGAACGGGAGCAGCGAGCACGGAGGCCAGCGCCGGGTGCAACGCGGCGCTGGCGGCGCCGAACCCGTCGCGACATGCGGCCAGATCGATCGAGTAGTAGCTGTCGCGCCCGTCGGCCGAACTCCTGTGTGCGGTCACCAGCCCGCCGTCGCGAAGTAGGCGGAGGTGGTACGACACGAGGTTCTGGGGCTCGTCGACCAGCGACACGAGTTCCTTGACGGCCCGATCGCTGCGACCCAGTTCTCGCAGCAACCGCCACCGCAGAGGGTTGGAGGCCAGACGCAAGAAGGCGGGCGGTTCCTCGGCCGCGATCGTTCCCGTCGATCTGCTCTCGACCCCGGACGTTCCCCTCGACGGCACGAACCCAAGTTACGCCACCCGCAGAGATCAATCAAACTGAATTGATGCAATAGTGCGGGCCCGCCGACCGACCGGCTTCAGGGCGTCAACTGCTCGAGCCACACCTCGACGAGGCCGAGAAGACTCCGAGTGTCGGCGACCGAAGCGACGACGATGATCTTCAGCTGCGCCTGCTCGGGGTCGTAGACGACTTCCGCGCGCACGTCGCCGCGCCCGCCCCGACTGCTGTGCAGGGAGTTGGTCACCGCTCCCGCCAGCTTGCTCGCGAGGGCGGGACCTGTTCCTGGTACGTCCACGATGCTCGTCACCCGGGCGGTGT
This sequence comes from Actinomycetes bacterium, assembly GCA_031398325.1. Lineage (GTDB taxonomy): Bacteria > Actinomycetota > Acidimicrobiia > Acidimicrobiales > Ilumatobacteraceae > Sva-07. The sequence continues at coordinate 610 of JANNNB010000192.1, read as the reverse complement.
CGGCAACCGCGATCGGCGCAGCCGGCGCACCGGCGAACACGTCGAGGTCGGTCCGCCGGATCCGATATGCCTTGCCGATCTTGGTCGCCGGGAGGCGGCCGTCGCGGATGTAGCGCAGCACCGTCTTGGGGTGGACCTGAAGGTGTTCGGCGGCGGCATCGACCGTGCACAACTCCTCGCGGGACAGCCCGTTCGCTGCGGTCGGCACGGGGCGAACCATACGCGCCTTTCAGTCGGATCTCGCGTCCTGCAACGCCTGGTCGAACCCGGGGGCATCGACCGCAGCGAGGAACGCAGCGAGGAACGCAGCGAGCTGCATCTTGCCCATCGCAGGGAGCAGGAGCGGCGAGCCGAGGCTCAGTCGTCCCGACGCGATCTCGTCATGGAACGCCTCGGGCGAGAGTGCTGCGAGATCGGTGGCCGGCAGCGCCCGACCGATCGACGTGCTCATCATCAGGCAGCCGTAGAAGAGTCGGTTCAGTTCCCGCATGAGTACGAGACGGCTCCGCGTCGGGCGGTCCGGTGCTCGCCCCAAGTAGGCGCGCAGCAGCTGCTCCTCCAGGGCATCGACCGATCCGCCGGGCGCGGCAGGGACGACGAAGTTGTTCGC
>JANNNB010000138.1:0-1889 GCA_031398325.1 Actinomycetes bacterium | reverse complement strand
CCGGCGGTGGAGCCGTAAAGGACTGACCTTTCGTCACCCCCAGTGACACAACGCCCCCGGTGCCCGAAAGGTGAAGGACTACATGGGCGGCGACTGATCAACCAGAGTCGGCGCACGGATCCCTCGAAGCCAGGCGCTGTCCGACAGGGGGTTGGCGTGCGGACGGCCCAGCGTGCTCGGGTCGGACCCCGTGCGGTCGCCCATGCACATCTCATCTGCCGGTCCTCAACCGAACGCTCGAGGATCTGGTGTACCCCTGAATTCTGTCCGAGCGCCGGACGGCGGCGTGACCGACTCGACTCGCGTAGCGCCTGGCGGCAGTTCTCGCGCGCAGTCCGCACACACCAGTATGGATCAGCAGGGTAGGACGTCGAAGTCGACGGTAAACGTGAAGTCGAAGAGCGGGCCGACGAAGGTACTGGTCAGCTCATGGGCGCCAGCGAATCCGGCGCTCGGGGGCCAGCGAACCTCACGCGAGACTGAGTCTGTGGACCTCCGAGAACTCACCGCAACAGACAGAGAAGCCGCGGTTCGCCTGTGGGGCGACGCCGGCCTGACACGCCCGCGGAACGATCCGGTGGCCGACTTCGACCGGGCGCTCGTGTCTACTCAGTCGGCAGTTATCGGGTTGTTCGACGACGGGACACTGGCCGGAACCGTGATGGTCGGCGACGATGGGCATCGCGGGTGGGTGTACTACCTGGCCGTTGATGTGATCCATCGTCGGCGTGGCGCCGGCGCTGCGTTGATGGCCGCCGCCGAGACCTGGCTGCTCTCCCGCGAGGTGGTCAAAGTCAATCTGATGGTCAGACATTCGAACCAGGCGGCGCTCGGCTTCTACGCGAACCTCGGGTACGGCGACGACGACGTCACGGTCCTCTCGCGTCGGTTCTCCTAATCTCCGCAGTAGGGGCGCTCATCCGGCGATCGGGGGCGTGCGGACGCCCGTTCTGGCAGGCTTGCGGCGTGGGACTGAAGTCGTTGCCGAACGTCACGGCGCTCCACCTCGCTCAAGTGCGTCTTCCCGAAGGCCATCCGGCTGCGACATTCGGATCATCGGTGCCGGTCTACGGGTTCGCGATCGGTCATCCGGACGGGACAATTCTGGTTGACACCGGTGTCGGGCACGCAAGCGCGGTCATTGACGACCTGTACCAGCCTGAACGATCCAAGCTTGACGAGTGCCTGGTTCAGCTTGGCATCGACATCGACAACGTGATTGCCGTTGTCAACAGCCACCTGCATTTCGACCATTGCGGACAGAACCCGCTGCTGCACGGCCATGACACGCGCTTCTACTCGCAAGCATCCGAACTTGATGCTGTCAACGCCGATCCGTACTACACCGTGGCCGACTGGGCGATTGCGCCGATATCACAGCAACGGGTGGTTCGCGGCGATGAACAGATCGCCGAGGGTGTTTCGATCCTTGCAACCCCCGGGCACACCGCCGGGCACCAGTCGGTCCTCGTCGAAGGCGGCGGGCGACGAGTCGTCATCGGAGCGCAGGTTGTCTGGCACCACACGGAACTCACTGCCGAAGCGGCGAGCAGGGCGAATGTTGACCCCGATCCCGACTTGGAGCGGGCGGCGGTCGACTCGATCAGGCGGCTCAAGGCGCTCGAACCCGAACTCATCCACCTGAGCCACTGCGACGCTTACCAACCCAGCAGGCAATGACGTCGCACTCTCGGGACGGCAACTCCGAACAATCGCGTGTCCGGACCCGGCGCTTGGACGCTGTCAGGGGATCCAGGGCGTGACGAGATCGGTGATCGATTCGGTGAGCGTCATCTGGAGGAACGGGCCGAATGACACCCGGTGCACGCCCATGGCGCGTAGGTCGTCGAGGGAGCCGGCAGTGGAGCCGTTGACGGGGTGGGCAATGA
>JANNNB010000121.1:0-15478 GCA_031398325.1 Actinomycetes bacterium | reverse complement strand
CCCGGCTGCTGGCCGGCCATGCGCTCGGCCTCGATCACACGGGACTCACGCGCGAAAGCGGCCGCAACATCGGCCAGTCGCCTTCGTGGCGGTCGTTCCAATCGTTGTAGATGTAGAAGAACCAGTACTGCACCACCAGGTGGTCGGGGTGGTCCGGATCCGAGGCGATCCGTCCGTAGCTCACGGGCGAAGCGGCGAGGTCGTCGGACAGGTGCTCGTACGAGCACTCCGGGTCGAGGGCGTTGCCCGGTACGTCGATGTGCCAGTCACCGCCGGGTGCGATGGCGGCGAGATCGGCGAGCGTCGGTTGTCCGACGTTCTCGCCGTCGGGGCCGCGCAGGGTCAGACCCGGTACGGCGAACAGGTCCTCGACAGCCATCGGGAGATACGGCTCGCCCGATTCGCAGTCCGCCGGTTGATCGCGCACCACGAGCACAGGTGCGTACGTAGCGAGGAGTTCGTCCTCGGGCGAGGGTGCGGCTTGCCACGCCGGCATCGATGTCGCTGACCCGTGCGCCATTGCCCCCGGCCATGCCGACAACAGCGTGATCCCGATGCTCAGTGCCACCGTGCCATGCCGAACGCGGCCGAACCGGCGGGCCGGCACGGTCACGGCGGGATCTCGAGCACCTCGACGAACGAGAGCGGACCTTCGTCGGCGTGCAGTGGTGCGCCGTCGACGTATGCCTCGACCAGGGCGGCGATGAGCTCCGGCGCACTGAAATTCAGCGCGTGTGCGCCGGGGACCATCACGGCGGAGACGTGCGGGAGGCCCGAAAACACCCAGACACGTTCCACGTGGACGAGCGGGTCGCGGGCCCCAGCCACGAGCAACGTCGGCATTGCGAGGTGTCGTACGCGCTCGAGGGTGGGGAATTCGGTCATCGACTTGAACAGCCGCAAGCCCTGGAGTACCCCGAAACGCAGGTAGTCGCGCACGGCGATCGGCACCATGCCGATCGGTTCACGCGGACCATCGAGCGCCATCTGCGCAATCGCCCTGCGCAGTGGTTGATTCATCGGGCCGCCGGCGGGCGAGACGAGCACCGCCCGCTCGATGCGTTCCGGATACGTCGCCGCAACCTCGCAGATGATCGGGCAGCCGAGAGAGTTCCCGACGAAGGTCGCCCGTTCGACGCCGACCTCGTCGCAGTACGACATGAGCGCCGCCGCGAGTCCGGGGATGTCGAGTGGACGTTTGCGCCGCATGCTGCGCCCCATGCCGGGAAGGTCGGGGACGAAGGTACGAAACCGGTGGGTCAGTCGCTCCGCCGTCGGCTCGAGATACGTACCGGAGATCCCGAAACCGTGGACATGGACCATCGCCGGCGCGTCGGCTCCGGCCGTGGTGCATTCGCGGTGATAGAGCGGCAAGCCATCGACGATCACCCAACCGGCTCGAAGCACGCCCACGGTCACAGACCGCGCTGGACGTCGATCCGGCCATCCTTCTCAGCCTGGACGAGGGCGTCGTAATCCCGCTCGTTCTGGTCCGCGTAGTCCTCGGAGAACTCGGCGATCGCGCGGTCGAAGGCGTCGCTGTTGCCGAGGTAGGCAGCGATGGCGATCCGGTCGCCAGAGCGCGCGTGGGCCCGGGCGAGCGAACTCGCACAGATACCGGCGTACAACGCCATCGTCGACGGAACCATCGTCTCGACCATCGCAGCACCCTTCCAGTCGCGGAGCTGACGGATGTAATAGTCACGCCGCACGCCGTCGACCCCGGACACCTGGTCCCACCCGAGGAAGATGTCGCTGTTCGCCTGCATCAGATGCTGGCCGTGAACGACACGCTCGCCGTGCGATCGGTGATCGCTCGGGCCGGCGTACTCGGCCAGCACCGATGCCTGCGCCTCCTTGGCCTGGAGGAACAGCGGGTCGGTGCCGTCGCGTCCGAGCATCAGGACGATCCAGGCCCTCGTACCGACACTGCCGACGCCGACGACCTTGCGGGCGACGTCGGCGAGGCGGAACTCCTCGAGCAGATGCCGGCGGTCGCTCTGCAGCGTCCGCCGATAGCTGCGGATCACCCCTCGCAACATGTCGTGGATCTGCTCGTGCTCCATCCCCTGGAACAGCTCGTCGACCGGAACGATCAGCGGTGGGTCGCTCACGATCCGGCGCTCACCGTCGACCACATGCGTCAGCTTCTCGAACGCCTGGAGGCTGCTGCGTGTACGGGCCTTGGCCAGGTTGGCCTCGGCTCGCTTGCGGGTCGATGCATCGACCGCTCGCTGCAGCTCCGCGAGCGTGTCGCTGACGTCGATGTGCGAGTACCACACGGCGAGATTGGGCATGGCCGCGAACTGGCGCATTCCGGCCCGGTACTGACCGGCGAGCGCCATGAGCACCTTCTGACGCTCCTTGGCGGAGAAACCGTTGTCGCGCCCGGCGATGGCGAAACTGGCAGCGAGGCGTTTGACGTCCCATTCCCACGGACCAGGGTGGGTCTCGTCGAAGTCGTTGATCCCGAACTCCATTCGACGCTCCGGCGACGCGTAGACCCCGAAGTTCATGAGGTGGGCATCGCCGCACACCTGAGTGATGATCCCCGACCGTGGTGTGTTGGCCAGGTCGGAGGCCATGATGAGCGCGGCACCCCGGAAGAAGGTGAAGGGTGACACCAGCATCCGGCCGTACCGGATCGGGACCAGCTCGGGCACCCGGTTGTCGGCCTGCTGCTCCAGCAGTGCCACCGGGTCCGGTCGATGCGTTGCGGGCGTGAAGCCCGCATGGCTCGACCGAGGTATCTCGCGTCGCGCTGCCTTGCCACGGGCCACACGTTCGTCGGCGCTCAGGTGGGGAACCACCTTGCCGTGCTCGTACCGCATCCCCAGGGGGATCGGCTGCGATTCGTCTCCGTCATCCTGCACGCTCATCTGGTCACCTCGATCTCGGGGTCGCCGTGCACGATCGTGCACGGCGACCGTCACGTTGCATTGTGCTCACCCTGCTGAAGCCTGGCATCATTCCCCGTGGGCCATTCGGGCAGGCGGTCGCCACATCATCCGGTACGAGCGATGCGGGTCAGTTTGCGAATCGCGTCGAGAAGACCGTCGGGGTGGGCGGCCGAGGGGGCGGCGCCGGGATGCTGCGGTGCGATGCGCACGCGTAGTGCCCCTGGCCGGATCGCGAAGCGCAACGGTGGATCGATGACCAGCGCCTCGCCGTCGACCCCGGCGGGGACCGGCTGTGGCGAATCGACGACGAACGTGGCCGCCTCCCATTGGCGAAATCTCGGCCGGCCACCCTGCGCGCCCGCTTCGAGCACCGCGATGCCGAGCTGGCCGTCGTCGATGCGCGGTCGGGTCCCGGATCCGATCACCTTGCCGAGCCGATACGAGTTGTTCGACACCATCACCACGATGGCCTGGCCGGCGGGCTCGGCACCGTCCTCGTAGATGAGTTCGTGGCCGGGTTGGGTGCCGGCCCCACCGAAGTCGGGCACGGTGTCGAGCATCGTGCGCAGCTTCGCCTCCCGGTACCCCGATCGCTGCACCGCCTCGGCGTAGAGGCCGAGCGAGACGTTGTTGACGAACACCCGTCCATTGACGTCGGCGAGGTCGACCCGCCGTTCACCACCGTTCACGAACGCGTCGAGCGCTCCGACGACGTCGTCGCGATCGACGCCGAGGTCGAGCGCGAAATGGTTGCGGGTGCCGGCCGGGATACACGCGAAGGGCAGGTCGAGTTCGGCAGCGATGGTCGCGACGAGCGCCTGTGTGCCGTCGCCACCGGCGGCGGCGAGCCCGTCGGCTCCTCGCGCGACGGCGTCACGAACCAGCTGGAGCAGGTCGTCACCCTGGCGGAGCTCGATCGGTTCGATCCCGCGGGCTCGGGCCTCCGCGTCGAGGTTCGCAGCCAGCGCCTTGCCGCCGCCCGACTTCGGGTTCCACACCACGACGGGACGTTTCGGCGGTTCGACGTGCGGCAACGGGACATGCACCCGGAAGGCGGCTCGACCGGCGAGCGCGGCGACGAACAGCAGCGCTGCAGCGGCGATCACCTCGAACAGGATCCCGCCGGCCAGAAGCGCGACCACGAAGCCCACGAGGAGCAGGCCGCCGAGGAACAACAGCACCAGGCGGAAAGTGCCACGTCGTCGCACGGCCTCCCACAACACGACGAATGCGGCGACGAGGAGCACCCCGGCCAGCAGTCCACGCGGGAAGTTGCGCACGATGCTCACGACGAGCACGACACCGGTCGCGGCGAGCAGCGCGAGTGCTGCGAAGGCTGCGAACCGGCGCGACGACTGTTCGGTCATGACTCCTCCTCGTTGTCGGTCGCGGCTGCCTGCGAGGCGTCGATGTCGCCCAGCGCCTCCTCGATCGAGCCGTAGAAGTGGTCCCGGTCGAGTGTTTCGTACAACCCGTACTCGTACACGAGATCGCGTAGACGGCTGCGGAGTTCGACGAAGGCCATGTGCACCCCCTGTTCGTTGAGTTCGGTGTCGAGCTGTTCGAGCACGCCGGCTGCGGTCACGTCGATGTCGGTGATCGCCTCGCACTGGAGCACGACCCACCTCGGGCGGCGCTCGTGCACGAGATGGCGAACCTGCTGCCGGAACATTCCCGCATTGGCGAAGAACAGCGGGGCCTCCCAACGGAACACGAGCACGTCGGCACGCTGTTCGGCCGTGGGCGATCCGTTGGTGGCGTGCCAGCCGTCGCGGTCGGGCAACCTGCCGAGCACTTCGCCGTGCGGCCACCAGCTGCGCTTGAAGAACAGCAGGATCGACAGCACGACGGCGACGAGGATTCCCTCGAGCACACCGAGGAACACGACGCCGCCGGTTGCCACCATCGACAGCACGAACGAGCTTCGGCGCACCTGCAGCATCCGGCGCAGGATGCGGATGTCGGCGAGCGAGAACGCCGCCGCGATCACCACGGCGGCGAGCGCGGTCTGGGGGAGGTCGGCGAGCAGCGTGCTGAAGAAGAGGAGCAGGAGCGCGACGATGGCGGCGCCGACCAGGCCGGTGAGCTGGCTCTTGGCACCCGACTGATCGGCGACCGCAGTCCGGGAGCTGCTGGTCGACACGGCAAACCCTTGGAAGAACCCGGCGGCGACGTTGGCGGTGCCGATCCCGATCATCTCCTGATTGGGGTTGACCTCCTCGCCGCGGCGCGCCGCGAAGGCCGTCGACGTGGCGATCGTGTCCGTCAACGAGACGAGGGTGATGCCGACCGCCGCAACCAGCATCGGAGCGACGTCCTCGAAGTCGGTCCACGGCAGCGCCGGGCGCGGCAATCCCTGCGGAAGCGCCCCGACGGTCGCGATGTCAAGAGTGAACACGGCCGTCACCACCGTGGCCCCGACCATGGCCACCAGGACGGCAGGGACCTTGCGGGAAACGCGCGGGAGCAGAAGGAGCACGGCGAGGGTGCAGAGTCCGAGGGTGAGGGCGGTCGCGTTCCGCTCGTCGAAACCCTCGAAGAACGCCTGCACCTCGTCGACGAAGCCGTCCGCGTCGGTCGAGAACCCGCACAGCTTCGGAAGCTGGCCGACGATGATCGTGATCGCCAGCCCGTTCATGTAGCCGACCTGCACCTCCTTCGACAGCAGGTCGGCGACGAAACCGAGCTTGCCGACACCGAGACCGACCATGATCAGTCCGACGAACACCGCCATCATCCCGGCCAGCGTGATCGCCGTCTCCGGATCGTCGGACACGGCGACCAGCGGGAAGATCGCGGCGAAGATCAGCGGGGACACCGACGAATCCGGTCCGAGCACCAACACCCGCGACGGGCCCATCAGCGCATACCCGACGAGGCAGGCGATCGTCGTGTACAGCCCCGTCACGGCCGGCAGCCCCGCCAGTTCGGCGTAGGCCATCCCCTGCGGCACCAGGATCGCGGCGAGCACGACGCCGGCGATCACGTCGAAGCGCAGCCACGACCGCTCGTACGAGCGCAGCGCGGCCAGCCCCGGGACGAACCGCTCCACCGGCGTTACGGATTCAGCCGTCTCGACCGCAGCGCCCACTTGATTCCTTCGTCGATGGCGACCAGTGCGGCAGCCGCCGCGAAACAGACGAGCCACTGGCCGCCGGAGAGTGGGGTCGTGTCGAGGACACGCTGCAGCACGCCGAGCTCGGAGGCCAGCACGATCATCAGGAACGACAAGCCGAACAGCATCAGCTGTCGACGCCCGCCGATCACGTCACGGTCGAACACGGTGCCGAACTCGCTGCGCGCGCCGAGCCCGACCGCCATCTCCATCAGGCCGAAGACGGTCAGAGCCATCGTGGCCGCCGTGGCGGTCCCGATCTCGGTGTCGGCGTAGTCGAGTACGGCGAGCGTGGTGCCTGCGATCAGAACCCCCATGACGATGATTCTGGTCCACTGGGCCCGGTCCAGCACCGGTTCATTCATGCGCCGAGGTGGATGGTCCATCACACCGGGAAGGGGCTTGTCGAAGCCGAGCGCAATGGCGACGGGGACCTGGATCAGGAAGTTGATGTAGAGCACCGACACCGGTGAGAACGGGATGCCACCGGCGATCGTGAAGATTGCCGCGCCGAGGAAGCTGGCAATGAACGCGACCAGCGCGGTCATCTGGAACCGGATGAACTTCGACAGGTTCCCGTAGAGCTCACGGCCGTACCTGACCGCCTTGATGATCGTCGCGAAGTTGTCGTCGGTGAGGATCATGATGGCGGCCTCCTTCGAGACCTCCGTGCCCGTGATCCCCATCGCCACCCCGATGTCCGCCTTCTTGAGTGCCGGCGCGTCGTTGACACCGTCGCCGGTCATCGACACGATGTTGCCCTGTCGCTGGAGCGACTGCACGAGGCGCACCTTGTCCTCCGGTGCCACACGGGCGACCACCGCGATGTCGGGGAGACGGGCGGCGAGTTCGTCGTCGGTCAGGGCCGCGAACTCGGCGCCGGTCAGCGCTTGGCCCTCGATGCCGAGCTCGCGTCCGATGGCCGCTGCGGTCACGGCGTGGTCGCCGGTGATCATCCGCACCTGGATCCCGGCGCTGTGGCACTCGGCGATGGCGGCCTTGGCTTCCGCCCGAGGTGGATCGACGATGCCGACCATGGCCAGCAGGGTCAAGTCCTGGACCAGTTCGATCAGGTTGCCGCTGGCATCGAACGTGGCCGGGTCGAAATCGCGGCGGGCGACCACCATGACCCGCTCGCCGGCCCCGGCGATCCGATCGTTCTCGGCAAGGGCCAGATCGCGGTTCTCGTCGGTGACCGGTACCGACTCGCCATCGGGAAGCCAGTACGACCCGCCTCGTGCGATGAGCACGTCCGGGGCCCCCTTGACGAAACACCGCACGACCGGCTCGCCACGTTCGTTCGTCATCTCGTGGAACGTCGCCATGAACTTGTAGTCGGAGTCGAACGGAACCTCGGCCACCCGCGGATACCGCGCTCTCACACCATCGAGGTCGAGACCGCCCTTGGCCGCGAGCACGATCAACGCTCCCTCGGTCGGGTCGCCGATCAGTTCCCCGTCGTCGTCGAGGCGGGCGTCGGCGCACAACGCCATCGGAAGCAGCACCTCCTTGAGGTCGATCGGTGGACCACCGTCGCTGAGGAACTCACCGGTCGTGGCGTACCCCTCACCGGTGACCTTGAAGTGATGCTGGCCGGGAATCGTGAACTCACGGGCGGTCATCTTGTTCAGGGTCAGCGTCCCGGTCTTGTCCGAGCAGACGGCGGACACCGACCCGAGCGTCTCGACCGACGGCAGCCGCTTGACGATGGCACCGAGATCGGCGAGCGCGCGGGTGCCGGCCGAGTACATCGTGGTGACCACTGCCGGGAGGCCACACGGGATGGCGGCGATCGCCAGCGCGATGCCGGCGGTGAAGATCTCGTCGAACGGGTCGTCGTTGATCGCGCCGATGATCAGCATCACGAGAAAGGCGAGGCCGGCGACGCTGGCGATGATCACCGTCAGCTTGTCGAGTTGCTTCTGCAGCGGTGTCTTCTCGGCATCGGTCGCGTTGAGCATCTCCGCGATGTGACCGATCTCGGTGTCCATCCCGGTCGTGGTCACGATCATTTCACCGCGTCCGCGCGTGACTGCCGTGTTCATGAACGCCAGGCAGTGCCGATCGCCGATCCCGACGTCGGACCCCACGATCGACGCGATGTCCTTCGACACCGGAACGCTCTCACCGGTGAGCGCGCCCTCCTCGATCTCCAACGTCGCCGCGACGAACAGGCGCCCGTCGGCAGGAACTCGGTTGCCCGCCTCCATCAGCACGATGTCGCCAGGCACGAGCCCCTCGGAGTCGATCTCGATCGCCTCACCGTCGCGCCGCACCCTCGCGATGTTCTTCAGCATCTTCTCGAGGGCTCCGACGGACGCCGCCGCCTTCGATTCCCCGCGGAGGCTCAGCACCGCGTTGAACACGGTCAGCAGGAGCAGCACGATCGTCGTGCCCCACTCGCCGGTGACGATCACATTCACGATCGCCGCGCCGAGCAGCAGCACCTGCATGAAGTCCTGGTACTGACGAACGAAAGCGTGGAGTGGAGACTCCTGCTTCTTCGCTGCCATCCGGTTGGGGCCGTACTGGCCGAGGCGACGTTGCGCCTCGGCCGAGCTCAGACCCACCGACGGTTCGACGTCCAATGCCTTCGCGACCTCAGTCGCCTCGAGTGCGTACCAGGTCGGAGTGGCGCCGGACGCGGCCGGGTCGGCGCTCGTGACGGTGGCGGTCATCACGGTCCTCAGAACGGCTCGGGAATGTGGCGCAGCGGCAGGTCCGGTTCGCGGTACTTGCCTGCCGACTGCCGCTTGGGGAACTTCACGTCCTGGTGCTCGAGCGGCTCGTACGGCACCTGCGACAACAGGTGGGAGATGATGTTGAGCCGGCCTCGCTTCTTGTCGTCGGTGTTGGCGACGAACCACGGCGCCCACGACGTGTCGGTCGCCCTGAGCATCTCGTCGCGTGCACGCGAGTAGTCATACCACTTGCCGTAGGAAAGAAGATCCATCTCCGTCAGCTTCCAGACCTTGCGCGGATCGTCGACACGACTCTCGAGCCGACGTGTCTGCTCGTCGGGACTCACCTCGAGCCAGTACTTCAGGAGCAGGATCCCGGAATCGACCATTGCACGTTCCACCGCGGGCACCATCTCGAGGAATCGACCGGTCTGCTCCGGCGTGCAGAAGCCCATCACCCGTTCGACCCCGGCGCGGTTGTACCAACTGCGGTCGAAGATGACCACTTCGCCGGCGGCCGGGAAATGCGAGATGTAGCGCTGGATGTACATCTGCGATCGCTCCCGTTCTGTGGGAGCCGGCAACGCAACCACACGGAAGGTTCGCGGGCTGACCCGTTCCGCGATGCGCTTGATCACACCACCCTTGCCGGCGGTGTCGCGGCCCTCGAACACGATGCAGACCTTCGCCCCGGAGGACTTCACCCACTCCTGCATCGCAACCAGCTCGCCCTGCAACGCGGCGAGCTCGGCCTCGTAGACCTTCCGCTTCAGCTTTCGATCGGGTGCACTACGTCCGGCGTTCGGCTCGGAGTTGTCCGGCGCGTCCGTCCGGGACTTCCCGGACTTCGAGCGCTTCTTCGGCTTCTTCGCCATGGCTTCTCCTCTCGAGTTCGGATGCTCGACGCTTACTCGGGCCGATCGAGATCAGGTTCGATCACATCCTCCGTCCCCACGGAGTCCATGTCGTCACCCGCCGGAGGTGATTGGTCAGATGCGATCGATCCGGTGCGGTAGTCGGCTCGACAGCCACACGCCGATCACCGCGACGCACGCCGGCACGACCATTGCGACCGCCACCGCCTCGCCCACGAGCCATCCGGACTCGTCGCCGAAGGTCACGATCGCACCGACCACACCGGTGCCGAGCGCGATGCCCAGATTGTCGGTGAGCTGGAGCGCCGCGGTGGTCGAGCCGACCTCGGCCTCCGCGACACTTCGGAGCGCCAGCTGCGCGTGGGCCGAGTACGCGAGGCCCATCCCGAAGCCGGCGATGATTGCGCCGACGTGGATCAGCCAGAAGGGCGAGAGGTTCGGGATCGCCGCCAGCGCGACCACCCCGATGCCTGGTGCCATCAGCAGGTACCCCGCACGCACGAACCAGGCCTCACCCATCCGGCCGATGAATCGCTGCTGCAACCAGGTCGCCGACGTCCATGCCACCGTTCCCACGGTGACCGCCACGCTGCCGGCCAGGCTCGAAGCGCCGCGACCGGTCGTGACGGCGAACGGGACGAACGCGTCGGTCGCGAAGAAGGCGAAGGTCAAGACCCCGCGCGACGCGATCACGGCCGGGAGCCCCGGCGCACCGCGCAGGGTCCCGCGCGGGGTGAGTCGGCTGAACGGACCGACGGCCAGCATGGCACCAGCGATCAGCACCGGGCCCAGCAGCCAGCGGCTGGCCGTAAAACCCGCCACCACGATCGCCGCGCCAGCGGCGACCCGCGTCGCCTCGACGAGTCGGCGACGCATGAATCGTGGCCGTGCCGCGTCCCGTGCGCCCTCGACCGGGCCGAGCCGGAAGATGGCGGGCAAGACGAACACCCCGGCGCATGCGACCAACGGCACGAGCCCGAGGAACACCCATCGCCATCCGATCCCCTCGGCAATGCGCTCGGCGAGCACCGGACCGACCAACCCCGGCACGACCCACGCGGTCGACAGGATGGCGAACATCCGCGGTCGTTCGTCGACATCGAACGCACGGCCGATCGCCACGTAGCCGATCGCGGGTACGACGCCGGCGCCGAACCCTTGGATGAACCGGCCCAGCACGAGCACCGGCATGTCCGGCGCGAATCCGCACACGAGCAACCCGACGGCGAACAGCACGAGGCCCAGCACGTAGGGCGGGCCTGCGCCGCGCCGGTCGGCCTGCTCGCCCGCGAAGACGATGCCGATCATGGTGCCGAAGAAGAACGCCGCGGTTACCCAGCCGTACCAAGCGATGCCTCCGAGATCGTTCTCGACCTCGGGCAGGATCGTGGTGACCGCCAACGACTCGAACGCCACCAGCGTGATGACGGAGACGAGCCCGACCTTCAACGCGCGCCGTCCCGACACGTTCGTCTCTGTCAGGTCGTCGACACTCACGCCGGGCACCGTACGGGTTCAAGGCGACTTGAAGTCAAGGGCGAATCTCCTCGGTGTTGGACCATCTCCCACAGCCGGGCCCTTCGACTCTGTTCATCGGCGCAACGCGATGGCAGCGTGGGTGATGGAGGCACGATCATGGGATTGACGCACCACCATCTCCCGAGGCACGAGTGTGTGGAGTTACTCGAGTCGCACCCGGTCGGGCGACTGTGCATCATCGATCACGGATACCCGCTGGCGTTCCCGGTGAACTATCGCCTGGTCCACGACCCGGACGGCGACCTCATCGTGGTCCGCACGTCGTCCGACTCCTCGCTGGCACGGTACGAAGGACCCTCCTCGATGGAGGTCGACTGGATCAGCCCCGACTGTCGGCACGCCTGGAGCGTGATCGCGCACGGACATCTGCGTCGAGCCCACGGCGCACCCGACCTTCCGGACCCGCAGCCATTGATCGACGAGCGACGGCATCAATGGCTCGTGCTCGACGTGGCGTCGATCAGCGGACGACGGTTCCGCAGCGCTCCCGCCGCTGATCACTTCAGTGTCGATTGGCAGACGATCGAGGCGTGACTCGAGTTCCAGAAAGAAGCTCCGCGGTCGTCGTGTCAGCCCCAGTCGTGCCAGATGGCGAAGGAAGAAGCGGGTTCGGCTTGCGCTCACTCGAGCACGCAGGGACAATCGTTCGATGGGCCTCTACCGCTCCCGAGTTCTTCCGCATCTCATGAACGCGGCGATGCGGTCCGAGGAGAACGACGAGATCCGGTCACGGGTGTGCGCGGGCCTCCAGGGGACGGTCGTGGAGATCGGGTTCGGATCCGGCCTCAACATCCCCTTCTATCCGGCCGAGGTCGACACCGTCCACGCTGTCGAGCCACTCGAACGTTCGATCGCCCTGGCCTCGGAGCGCATCGACGCGAGCCACGCCGACATCCGACATACGGGGCTCGACGGTGCCCGCATCGACCTGCCGGACGCATCCGCTGATGCGGTGCTGTCGACCTGGACACTCTGCTCGATTCCTGATGTCGACCGCGCCCTCGCCGAGATCCGTCGCGTCCTGAAGCCCGGCGGCGAACTCCACTTCGTCGAGCACGGCATCTCGCCCGACCCGAAGGTGGCGCGCAACCAGGGCCGTATCGAGCCGGTCACCAAGCCGTTCCTCGGCGGCTGTCACCTGACCCGTGACATCCCGAGCCTCATCACCGGGGCAGGTTTCGTGATCCGGGACATGACCACCTACCAGCACCCCAAGGAGCCCAAGGTGTTCGGCTGGACCTTCGAGGGCCGCGCCGGCGTCGCATAGCGGCGATCTACGATCCTGCCGTGGCACATCCGCAGATGTTCGACGACGACGACCCGATGCTGGCCCGCGTGCGCGAGTTGGCTGCAGAACTGCCGGCGAGCGCGGAGAAGGTCTCCCATGGTCGGCCCGCGTTCCACACCGTCAAAGTGTTCGCCTACTACGGCGGATCGCTGAAGCAGGCCGGCGAGTGGGTCCAGCATCCCCAGTCGGTGGTCGTCCGACCCGATGCGGCCGACCGCCGCTCCCTGCTCGAGGAGGAGCGCGCCTACGTGCCGGCCTACCTCGGCCCGTCCGGCTGGATCGGCGTCGATCTCTACGCCCACACCGACTGGTCCGAGATCGCCGAACTGCTCGACGCGTCGTACCGCCTCACCGCCCCGAAGCGGAACATCGCCGAACTCGACGCCCGCACCTGACCGGCCGAGCCGCACGAGGTGCGGTGGTACGTTTTCGATCATGACGCGGACCGGCGGTTGCTTGTGTGGACAGATCACGTACGAGTTGAGCGGCGACCCGATCGCGACCGTGGTGTGTCATTGCGACCATTGCCAACGACAGAGTGGCGGACCGTTCTCCGTCAACATGATCGCGATCGAGAGTCAGATCGCCGTGTCGGGCACCCTCACCACGTTCGAGGATCGCGGTGAGAACGACGACGCCGTCTACGTGCTGCGCCGCTTCTGTGGGGACTGTGGCTCGCCGATCTATTCGGCGCTCGTCGAGCCGGCAGGCGTGATCGCGGTCAAGGTCGGCACGCTCGACGACCGTTCGGACGTGGGGCCGACCGTGGAAGCGTGGTGCGAACACAAGCAGCCGTGGGTGCAACTCACCGGCATGGCGACCTCCCTCGCTCGCGAGTGACGCCCAGTCGAACGGTTGGCGCTCTGCGCTGGGTACCGGTCGTGACGGCGGTCGCGGCGGCCACGATCTCGTTCACGGGATGCAGCACCGGGACCGCGTCGTACGACGACGCCCGCTCGCTCGTCGCACCCACGTTCGCGCCTGCCCCCCGCAGCCCCGCCGACTCGCCGCAGCTCGATGCCCTCGTGCTGCGCGACACGGCTGGGCTCGCAGCGACCGGTCCGAACGCCGATCCGACGAATCTCACCCGTGCGTTCGCCGCCCTGACGGCCGAATTCCCCGACATCGACCGCATCAGCGATCTGTACTTCGACGACGAGAACGTGTGGCTGACCATCGTCGATCCGGAGGCACCCAATCGGTCGCGCAGCATCTACTGGTCGGACTATTCGGGGCTTTCGGTCGGCGACGCGGAGTTCATGGAGGAGGACACGAGCTTCCCGATCTCCGCCGTGCATGTCGATGCGATCACCGCACTCGTCGATGGGCTGGCCGAGCGTTACCCGAGCCTCGTGATCGACATGCCCCGGCTCAGCACGGAGCTCTCCTACGACCTCGGCCTGTCGTGGCGACTGGATTTGGTCGACGCTCGCGGCAACCTGGCGATCGTGTTCGCCGACCTCGACGGCACCGTCACCGTCGTCGACCAGGACCAGGACTGACGTGCGCACGGCGACCCGGATTCCTGCCATCGTGCTGGTCCTCGTACTCGGCCTGCTCCCTCTTCAGGCGTGGTTACGCGCCGGCCGACCCGACGTCCGTTTCTTCCAACCTCTCGACGCGCTCGAGGGCATCACATGGACCGGCACCGTGTCACCCGACGGACAGCTCTCGGTCACGATCGTCTACGAGCTCGACGACGAGGTCCGCGAGAGCGACGTCCGGCTGCCGAGTGGAGCGCGCTTCGTCGAAGCTGACGGCGAGCCGATCGCGACGACGGCAGGACGATACGGCGTGGTGGAATCGAGCGACGTCCTCACGGTCACGTATCAGAGAGTGGGCGCCGTCACCCGCTACCCCGATGGCGTGATCGTCGACTTCACCGGGACCGACCAGTCCGACAACCTCCTGTTCCCGTGTGCTCGCTGCTACCTCGGAGTCGAGGAGTACGGCAACGCGTCCATCACGGGAGCGCTGTTCGCCGACGACCTGACCGACGCACGGATCGCCATGAGCGGGGTCGACCAACTGCGCACCGGCGACGACGATGGGGCGCTGCGGTTCGTCGGCGTGCTACCGGGGGCGGACGACGCAGGAATGATCGCTTGGCTGCCGATCGCTGCCGCTCCCGACGCACCGACCGAGCCGGGCATCCCCGAAGCCCTACACGGCGAGACGGCTTCCCAGGTGTGGGAGGCGGCAGGCGACGCCTCGAACGAACCGTTGCGCGAGGCGTCCGCGGGGCCGCCGATCGGCCGGATCGCCGCCGCCGTGATCCTCACCGCGATGTGGGCACTCCTCGTGTTCTGGATCATCCGCAGGATGGTGTCGGCCCAACGCGCGCTCGCCGCGGACCGACCAGATGCGCCAATCGTCCGCGACGCGGCCTTCTCACCGCCGAGTCGGCTCGAGCCGGCGCTGGTCGGTGTCGTCGTCGGCGACGCCGGACCCGGTGAACGCTCAGCTGTGGCGGCCACGTTGCTCGACCTTGCGCACCGCGGCGTGATCGAGATCGAGGGCGTCACCTCCAAGCGCTTCAAGCTGACGATCCCCGCCGGAGCACATGGCGCGACCCCGTTCGAGGAGGCTGCGCTGGCCGAGCTGCGCCCCCAGGGCCAGGTGACTGCGACTGCCACGTTGACGGGCCCGCCACTGTGGGGCTCCGACGCACCGGCCATCGGTCGGCGGCTGACGAGCGTCGCGGTGAAGGAAGCGAAGCAGGCCCGGCTCCTGCGGGTGACCTTGACGGCGTGGGTGCTGATTCCGGCCTCGTTGGCGATGGGCATCGTCGCGTTGATCGCCTCGAGTGGGAGTTCGTGGCTCGCTTGGTCGATCACGCTGCTGGGACCCGTGCTGGCCATCGTGGTCACCCTGGTGACGGGGACGAACCTCACCGCCAAGGGACGCGCCGAACGCGACCAGTGGCTCGACTACGGCGACTGGTTGCGCACCAACTCTCAGCTACGCGGCGTCGGCGCGCCGGGTGTCGTGACGTGGGGTGAATCCCTGGTGTACGCCACCGTGCTCGGCGCAGCACCCAAAGCGGCTGACGCGCTGGGCCTGCCATCGGCGTGAGGCGC
>JANNNB010000114.1:0-4849 GCA_031398325.1 Actinomycetes bacterium | reverse complement strand
AGGGGTGTTGGGCACGAGCCCGATGAGCGCTGACGACGTCAAGGCCCTCGCCAGCCTGCCCTCGCGTGAGGAACTGCTGGCCCGGATTGCCGGGGCGTTCCAGGCACCGCTGGTCAAGACCGCAGGTCTGCTCCAGGCTCTACCCCGGAACTTCGCCTACGGCCTGTCCGCCCTCATCGAGAAGCAGGAATCAGAACCGGCCGACACCGCCGCCTGACCCCCGATCTCACCTCCCTTCCCAGAATTGATGCCGCTCGTTGCTGGATATCGCAACCAACTCGATCAATTTTCGGGAAGAGACGAACGAATCACACACAGAACGAAAGCAACAAGGAGAACGCCGACATGGCACTTTCAACCAAAGATGACATCCTCGAGGCCATCAGCAACCTGACGGTCATCGAGCTCAAGGAACTGCTCGACGCATTCGAAGAGAAGTTCGACGTCACCGCTGCCGCACCGGTGGCCGTGGCCGCAGCTGCGCCCGCCGGCGGCGGTGGCGATGCAGCCGCAGAAGAAGAGAAGGACGAGTACGACGTCGTGCTCGCGAGCGCAGGCGCGCAGAAGATCCAGGTCGTGAAGGTCGTCAAGGACCTCCTCGGCGTGGGCCTGAAGGACGCCAAGGACCTCGTCGATGCTGCGCCGAAGGCCATCATGGAAAAGGCCACCAAGGCCGACGCCGATGCCGCCAAGGCCAAGCTCGAAGACGTCGGCGCCACCGTCGAACTCAAGTAATACGCTCGGCAGGTTTCATCTGCCACCGGACGGGCGGGTCCTGTCACCGGCACAACTCGGAACGTGCGGCCTTCGGCCGTTTTCGAGTTGCCCCGGTGCCACCCGCCCGTCCTGCGCGTTTTCACCCCGACTCGCTCGGGGGGCGCCGTAGTCAGCACGACGCTCACGAGCGAACGGGTGGCGCCGGGAACGATCCGGGACCGGCCGAAGGCCGCACGCCCGGGCGTTTCCGGCGACAGGACCCGTGAGCGGTAACCCGCATGCCCAGGTCGTCGCCGACGACAGGACCCGTGAACGGAGACCGGCACCGTCGCGAATGCTTGACTTTCGCGCGGCATTTCTTTACGTTGACCCCCACTCCACTCGCATCGAGCGTGATGGAGACGTTCCCGTCCGACGAATCGACGTCGGCTGCGGTTGATATTCGTCGCCCTGGGTGGATAGCATCGAATGTTGCCGTGCGTCTTCTGTGTCCCCACCTTGTTTTCGGTGTGGCCGCTGCGCGCTCGGCGGCTGGTCGTCGCAGGCCCGACGTCAGCTTTCGACTTACCTCAGCAACTGGAGGGTGATCCGTGGCGACTCGTCCCGTGTCCCGTGAACGCTATTCGTTCGGCAACCTCAAGGAGCCGCTCGAGCTCCCTGACCTGATCGCGATCCAGCGGGAAAGCTTCGAGTGGTTCCTCAACGAGGGCCTCGCGAACACCTTCCGCGACATCAGCCCGATCAAGGACTTCTCCGAGTCGCTCCAGCTCGAGCTGGAGTTCGACCCGTTCGACGAAGACCTGCGCCCCCCGCCGAAGTTCACGGTGGAGGAGTGCAAGGAAAAGGACATGACCTACAGCGCGCCGGTCTTCGTGCGCGCCCGGTTCATGAACCGCAACACGGGTGAGATCAAAGAGCAGACCGTGTTCATGGGCGACTTCCCGATCATGACCGACAAGGGAACGTTCATCGTGAACGGCACCGAGCGCGTCGTCGTGAGCCAGCTCGTCCGCAGCCCCGGTGTCATCTTCGAGCCCGGCGAGCGCTTCCGTCTCCGCAACCTGACCAAGCACCAGCTGGTCAAGGGCACGATCCACCCCTACCGCGGTGAGTGGATGGAGTTCGACGTCGAGCACAAGCCCGGCAAGGACGTCACCGCCGGCACCCGCGTCGCCCGCAAGCGCCGCCTCGGCATCTTCACGATGCTGCGCGCGCTCGGCTACGACGAGGCGAACGCCCCCGGCTTCCTCGACCGCTTCGTCTCGCACTTCGACTTCCTCGAGGGTCAGTGGGACAAGGAGCGCGACATCGCGCCGACCCAGGACGAAGCACTCGTCGAGATCTACAAGCGAGCCCGTCCGGGCGAGCCGCCCACGGTCGAGTCGGCACGCGCCTACTTCCGCAACGCGTTCTTCGAGAGCCGGCGCTACGACCTCAGCCGTGTCGGTCGCTACAAGCTCAACCGCAAGCTCGGGTCCGAGGTCGCTCAGCTCGGGGCCCTCTTCGGTCTCGAAGGCGCGGTCAACGCCGAGGGCGAGCCGCTGCTCGACTACCCGGACGAGAACCAGAACGTGCTCAGCCGTTGTGAGGTGCTCGCATCGATCACCTACATGCTGCACCTCGTCAAGCAGGAGCCCGGCTACCGACTCGACGACCAGGACCACTTCGCCAACCGCCGCATCCGTTCGGTGGGCGAGCTGATCCAGAACCAGGTCCGCATCGGCCTCAGCCGGATGGAGCGCGTCGTGCGTGAGCGCATGACGACCCAGGACGTCGAGGCGATCACGCCGCAGACGCTCATCAACATTCGCCCGGTCGTGGCCGCGATCAAGGAGTTCTTCGGAACCTCGCAGCTGTCGCAGTTCATGGACCAGGTGAACCCGTTGTCGGGCCTCACCCACCGCCGTCGCCTTTCGGCCCTCGGCCCGGGCGGCCTGTCGCGTGAGCGCGCCGGCTTCGAAGTCCGCGACGTCCACTTCAGCCACTACGGCCGCATGTGCCCGATCGAAACGCCGGAAGGCCCGAACATCGGTCTGATCGGTGGCCTGTCCACGTACGCCCGCGTCAACGAGTTCGGCTTCATCGAGAGCCCGTACCGTGAGGTCAAGGACGGCAAGGTCACCGGCAAGATCGTCTACATGGCTGCCGACGAGGAAGAGAACTACGTCGTCGCACAGGCCAACACGCCGCTCAACGACGACGGTTCGATCCGCAACCCGCGCACGCTCGTGCGCCGGTCGCCGCAGGCGGCCAGCCTCGAAGACCTCCGCAAGATGCTCGAAGCCGAGAGCTTCTTCGGCGCCACGACCGACATCGGTTACGTGCCGCCGGAAGAGGTCGACTTCATCGACGTCTCGCCCAAGCAGATCGTCTCGGTCGGCACCGCGCTCATCCCGTTCCTCGAGCACGACGACGCCAACCGCGCCCTGATGGGTGCGAACATGCAGAAGCAGGCCGTGCCGTTGCTCAAGGCCGAGGCCCCGTACATCGGCACCGGCATCGAGAACCGTGCCGCCCGTGACGCCGCCGACCTGATCGAGGCGATCGACGACGGCGAAATCACCGAAGTGTCCGGCAGCACGATCACCGTCCAGTACAAGACCGAGGGCAAGCGGGTCTACAACCTACTGAAGTTCCGCCGGTCGAACCAGGACACGTGCATCAACCAGCGAGCTCGGGTCGTCGAAGGCGAAACGGTGACGAAGGGCCAGATCATCGCCGACGGTC
The DNA here is from genome assembly GCA_031398325.1 of Actinomycetes bacterium. Lineage (GTDB taxonomy): Bacteria > Actinomycetota > Acidimicrobiia > Acidimicrobiales > Ilumatobacteraceae > Sva-07. The sequence continues at coordinate 1,405 of JANNNB010000114.1, read as the reverse complement.
CATCGACCGACAACGGCGAACTCGCCCTCGGCAAGAACCTCCTCGTGGCGTTCATGCCGTGGGAGGGCTACAACTTCGAAGACGCGATCATCCTGTCGGAGCGCCTGGTGAAGGACGACGTGCTCACGTCGATCCACATCAAGGAACACGAGGTCGATGCTCGCGACACGAAGCTCGGGCCGGAAGAGATCTCCCGTGACATCCCGAACCTGAGCGACGACATCCTCGCCGACCTCGACGACCGCGGGATCATCCGCGTCGGCGCCGAAGTCGGCCCCGGTGACGTCCTCGTCGGCAAGGTCACGCCGAAGGGTGAGACCGAGCTGACCCCCGAAGAGCGCCTGCTGCGCGCCATCTTCGGTGAGAAGGCCCGTGAGGTCCGCGACACCAGCCTGAAGGTTCCCCACGGTGAGGTCGGCAAGGTCATCGACGTCAAGGTGTTCAACCGTGACGACGGCGACGAACTGCCCCCCGGCGTCAACCAGTTGGTGCGGGTGTACGTCGCCCAGAAGCGCAAGATCAGCGTCGGCGACAAGCTCGCAGGACGTCACGGCAACAAGGGCGTCATCTCCAAGATCCTGCCGATCGAGGACATGCCCTACACGGCCGACGGCCAGCCGGTCGACATCATCCTCAACCCGCTCGGCGTGCCGAGCCGCATGAACGTCGGGCAGGTCCTCGAGGCCCACCTCGGCTACTGCGCACGGTGGGGTTGGACCAACCCGGACGGCACGGTCATCGGCGATGCACCGATCCGCGGCACCGAAACCAAGACCCGCGCGAACACCAAGCCGGCCACGTTCGTGGCCACCCCGGTGTTCGACGGCGCCAAGTGGGACGAGAAGGAGAAGTCCGGCGACCACCCGACGATCCAGGAGATCCTCGCCGGCCTGAATCCGGAAGCCGCCAACGGCGACCGTCTGGTCGGTACCGACGGCAAGGTCACGATGTACAACGGCCGCACCGGTGAGCCGTACGACAACAAGATCACCGTTGGCTACATGTACATCTTGAAGCTCGCCCACATGGTCGACGACAAGATCCACGCCCGTTCCACCGGCCCGTACTCGATGATCACCCAGCAGCCGCTCGGTGGTAAGGCCCAGTTCGGTGGCCAGCGCTTCGGCGAGATGGAAGTGTGGGCCCTCGAGGCCTACGGCGCGGCCTACTGCCTGCAGGAGCTGCTCACCATCAAGTCCGACGACGTGCTCGGCCGTGTCCGTGTCTACGAAGCGATCGTCAAGGGCGACAACATCCCCGAACCGGGTGTGCCCGAGAGCTTCAAGGTGCTGATGAAGGAGATGCAGGCACTCTGCATCAACGTCGAGGTGCTGACCGAGGACGGTCACGAGATCGAGATGCGCGACCTCGACGACGAGGTCTACCGCGCCGCCGAGGAACTCGG
>JANNNB010000288.1:0-15228 GCA_031398325.1 Actinomycetes bacterium | reverse complement strand
GCGGTCGCGATCGCCGCAAGGACACAGACGACCTGGAACTGCGTCTCGACGGTGCGATCCAGCACGTCGAGCCACCACGTGCTCCGAACTGCGAGCGGCGTCGCCGTCGGGCCGTCGGGCCACGGATAGGGGTCGGTCAGGCGCATCAGGGTGATCCCGGCGATGGCGGCAGCACCGACGACCAGGAACCCTCGCTCGATGCCCGCCATCGGGCACCGTCTCACCAGCACCGGGACCAGGATGATCATGGACAGCGTGCCGGGCACCCACCCCCAGTTCTGGGCGCTCTGCAGCACCGGGAGTTGGGGGAGGTCCGGGTGCGCGATCACGAGCATCGACCACTGCAGGCCCAGCGCGGCCAGCCCACCTCCGACCGCGCACAGGGCCACGAGCCAGGAAACCGGATGTCGGCCCCGTGCGAGCAACACCGATGCGACCGCTCCGAACACGATCGCATCGGTGGTGTCGACCAGCCCGTACCACTGCCCGACGTGCCAGGTCGGCTCGGTGAAGGGAACGAGGACGACCGCCAGCCCGGCCAGCGACCAGCTCGCGACGAGCACGACGATCGACCACCGTTGCGCAGTGGTCGTCGTCGTGATCCCGACGCCGGTCACGTGGGCCGTCATGGTGTCGGTAGCGGGTGTGCGCATCGCCTTCATCCTTGATCGCCGGGCGACTTTACTGCTCCGCCCTGACGAAGCTGACGCCTGCGCCGATCAGCCACAGTGCGCCCGGCACCAGTGCCATGTACTGCAGCGGCACCACGTTGGTGAGCGCGACCAGAGCAGCAGCGACGGCGCTCCCGACGCCCAGTGCCCGGCTGACGGCACCGTGACGGAGTCCCGCGACGGCGACCGCAGCCGCCGCCAACCCGGCACCCGCCCAGACCCAGCCCATCGTGTTGTAGATGGCCATCTGGGCAGCAACGGTGTCGGCGTCGAGTTCGGAGGTGTCCTGGATGAGGCCCCAGAACATCTCGGTGCAGATCCCCCCGCCGACGAGCGACATCGCCGAGACCAGCAGCAGGCCGCTGACGGCGAGCATCGGGCAGAGGCTCTGGGCGGGACCCTGCTGTGAGAGTTTGCGGAACAGCCCGGCTGCGAACACCGCCACCAGCATCGCCGTGGCCACCGTGACCACCTGGTACGCCCACACCCACGGCGCAGCGTCGGTGACAGCAGCGGCCACGAGTTCGTTGTCGGCCAGTGCGTCGGTGTCGACGCCGAGGCCACCGGCCAGGAAGAACCCGACCATACCGAGGACCCCTGCGCCGATACCGCAGAATGCCCACAGCCGGTTCTGTGACACGACCGGTGGCGGCGGTGCAGCCGACGGTGTCGACAGGTCGACCGTCGTCGAGATCGATGGAGCGACCGATGACGCATTCATCAGACAACCTCCAGGTCGGCAACCATGCCGTTCATCGCGTGTGGCGGTCCGTCACCGGCGGTGGGGATCATGCAGATCGCCACGTACGAGCCCGGATCGAGGTCGACGAGCGCGGCGCTCCGGCCGCCCGGTTCGTCGGCGAACACCACAGCCAGCGGCGTGATCTTGCCCATCAGTTCCTCCTCGGGCAGCTCGAGTAGCTCGGTGGCCGTCTCGGTGACGCCGTCCGCCTTCTTCATGAGCACGAGCTCGTGTGCCTCGTCGGCGACCGTCTCGTTGGTGAAGCGGATCGCGACGCGCCCGGCATCGATCTCGTCGGGAAGCCCCTCGAATCCGAAGTCGACGCCGTTCACGTCGAGCTGCTCCACGCTCTCACAGGCCTGGTAGAAGGCGGCACCGAGCTGTTCGGCGGCGAGGAGGAACTCGGGAGATTCCATCGCCGCCTCGTCCCCACCGGACGTGGCGATGAAGCCATTGCTGTACGCGGCCGCTGCCTCACGCAGCTCTTCCGGTGCCTCCGCAGCGAGGATCACGGCTGCGTCTGCGACCCCCGACGGATCGCCGAACATCGACGCGCCGAGCGCGCCGTAGGCATCGCATGCTCCCTGCGGCATGCTCGCCCCTTCCCCCGCGTCGTCGCTACCGCACGCTCCGAGGGCGGCGGCCACTGCCAGCGCGGTAAGTGCTGGCAAGACTCTGGATGATCGATACATGGTTTGTCCTTTTCGGTTCGTTGATGACGTCTCGACGTCGTTGTCGAGTGCCGAACCAGGATGAACGGGGAGGTGTCCCGACCGCATGGGCCCAGAGTCCCGGTCGCTCGGGAAATGTGTCCGGGCTGGAGCAACACTCGGCGCCGGCACCTCGGCTACCTGTCCGCGATGTGACTACTTGTCCGCGATGTGATCCGTTTCGAGCCTCCGGAGCGAAAGGAATCAGGTGAAGACCATCGGTTCCGCCAACAACGTCATCGAAGATCGAGCCGCCACTCCGATCGTGGCTCCCGCCACGCCCGTTAGTCTCAGCCGTACGATGCCAGCGACGCCACCGCCGACTCTTCGGCGCATCGCCGACCGGGTCGATGCCCGACTTTCCGATCTCCTCGCGGCCGAACGCGATCGCTGGGCTGCACTCGACCCCGAACTTGCCCACCCGATCGAGGAAATTGGACGGCTCGTGCTGTCCGGGGGCAAGCGGCTCCGGCCTGCGTTCTGCCATCTGGGATACATCGGGGCTGGCGGCGGGGCCGACGACCAGGCCGACATCGATGCCGGGGCGGCATTCGAGCTGATGCACGCATTCGCCCTGTTCCACGACGATGTGATGGACGACGCAGCAACCCGACGAGGTCAGCCGACGACCCATGCCCTTGCGGCAGCGAACCATGAGGAGCAGGGGTGGAGCGGCGAGTCGCGCCGGTTCGGCGAAGGCGTTGCGATCCTCGTCGGCGACCTCGCGTTCGTCTATGCCGATCAACTGTTGGAGGCGGCGCCCGCCGAGGCGATAGGAATCTGGAACGAGCTACGGATCGAGCTCAACATCGGCCAGTACCTCGACATCCTCGGTTCGGTCCAGCGCGAGCGCAACCTCATCAAGGCTGAACGCATCTGCCGGTACAAGTCGGGCAAGTACACGATCGAACGTCCGTTGCATCTGGGCGCGGTGCTGGCAGCACCAGAACGGGCTGCAGCGCTGCTCCCACAGCTCAGCGCATACGGCCTGCCACTCGGCGACGCGTTCCAGATGCGCGACGACGTGATGGGTGCTTTCGGCGACAGCACCGTCACCGGCAAACCGGTCGGCGGCGACCTCATCGAGGGGAAACCGACACCGCTGCTGGCCCGGGCCGTCGCACGCGCCGACCGCTCACAGCGAGAGGTGCTCGATCTCGTCGGCGATCCAGGATTGTCCGACTCGAACGTCGAACGGATCCAGACGGTCATCGTCGAGACCGGAGCGCTCGACGAACTCGAGAGCCACATCACCTCGCTGACCGAAGCGGCCATCGATGCGATCGGCGATGCCGACATCACCGACGAGGCGAGGATCGATCTCATCGCCCTCGCCCGGTACGTGAGCTCTCGGGAAGTCTGATGCGCGTCGTTGTCATCGGCGCCGGTCTCGGCGGCCTGTCCGCGGCCGCCCACCTCTCGAATCGCGGCCACAACATCACCGTCGTCGAACGCGAGGCCACGCCAGGCGGTCGCGCCGGCATGGTGATCGCAGATGGATTCAGGCTCGACAACGGCCCGACCGTGCTCACGATGCCGAACCTGCTCGCCGACGCGTTCAACGCCGCCGGCGCCGACATGGCCGACTTCATTACGATCAAGCCGGTCGACCCCATGTATCGGGCCGTGTATGCAGACGGTTCGACGCTGTTCGTGCGTCACGGGCGCGAGGCGATGACCGAGGAGATCCGCCAGTTCTCGAACGGGAAGGAAGCGGAAGCATTCGGACGATTCTGCGACTGGTTGGAACAGCTCTACCGCGTGGAGATGGGTTCGTTCATCGACGCCAACTTCGATTCCCCGCTCGATCTGTTGAAGCCGTGGCGAGCCGGCCTCGAACTCATCAAGCTCGGAGGCTTCGGCAATCTCGGCAAGAAGGTTGCGTCGTTCTTCGACGACGAGCGCCTCCAGCGCATCTTCAGTTTCCAGTCGATGTACGCCGGGCTGGCACCGTACGAGGCCCTCGCGTTGTACGCGGTGATCACGTACATGGATTCGGTCGAGGGAGTCTTCGTGCCGGAAGGCGGCATGCACATGATGGCGTCAGGACTGGCGTCCGCCGTCGAGAAGGCCGGCGTCGAGATCCGCTACTCCGCTCCGGTCACCCGGATCACCCGAGCGTCGGACGGTCGGGTGAGCGGGGTCGAGCTCAGTGGTGGCGAACACCTGCGCGCCGATGCGGTCGTCTGCAACGCCGACCTGCCCGTCGCGTATCGGGAGTTGCTGCCCGACGTCACCGCTCCGCGGGTTGCGCGTACGGGCAAGTACTCGCCGTCGTGTCTGTTGTGGGTGGCGGGTGTTCGGGGGCTTCCGCCCGCCGACGCCACGCATCACAACATCCACTTCGGTCACGACTGGGACGGCTCGTTCAAGGCGCTGATCGACGACGGTGTGCGAATGCCGGACCCCTCGATCCTCGTCACGCTGCACAGCCTCGACGACCCGTCGCTCGCCCCAGCGGGCTGCTCCAGCATCTATGTGCTGGAGCCCACACCGAACCTCAGCGGGAAGGTCGACTGGGCGCGGGAGCGTGACCGGATCGTCGATGACCTCCGCCACCGCACCTCGTCGCTCGGCTACCCGACCGATGTCGTCGTCGAGCAGGTCTACGACCCAACCGACTGGGAGCGGATGGGGATGGAACAGGGAACGCCGTTCGCCCTCGCCCACACGTTCCTGCAGACCGGGCCGTTCCGACCGAACAACGTGAATCGCAAGGTGCCGGGGCTCATTTTCACCGGCTCGTCGACCCTGCCCGGCGTCGGGGTTCCGATGGTGCTCGTGTCGGGCAAACTGGCTGCGGCCCGGGTCGACGAGTATGCAGCGCCCGGCAGGAAGTGGTGGCGCTGACATGGTGCGACTTCCCTGGCGAGCCCCGAAGCCCCCGCTGCCGACGACGCATCTGCTGCCCGACGGACCGGTGACGCTCGACGAGAGCTACGCACTCTGCCGGGAGTTCAACAAGCGTCACGGCACCACGTATTACTGGTCGACCAAGGTGCTGCCGAAGGTCAAGCAGCACCACGTGCACGCGCTGTACGCATTCGCCCGCTACGCCGACGACATCGTCGACGAGATCCCCTCTCAGGGTGGCCGCGACGTTCCCACCGAAGTTCGGGCCGCCGCGCTGGCCGATTTCGGTGACCGCTTCTTCGTCGACCTGGCCGCCGGACGGTCCGACGACCCCGTGCTGAAGGCGGTCGTACACACCGTTCGCGCGTTCGACATCGACACCGATGCGTTCCGTCGATTCCTCACGTCGATGACGATGGATCTGACGGTGGAGTCGTACTCCACCTGGGACGACCTGCTCGTGTACGTCGACGGCTCGGCCGCGGTGATCGGTGAGATGATGCTGCCGATCCTCGAACCGACCGATTACGACGTCGCGCTCCCACATGCCCGTGACCTCGGCATCGCGTTCCAGCTCACGAACTTCCTTCGCGACATCGACGAGGACCTCGACCGGGGCCGGCAGTACATCCCGTCGGAGGACAGTGTGCGGTTCGGGGTCGATCTGACGGAACGTCGGGTGACACCGGAGTTCGTCGAGCTGATGCGATTCGAGATCGATCGCTGTCGCGAGCTGTACACGTCGGCTGACGTCGGCATTGCGCTGCTCCCGGATCGATCGGCGAAGTGCGTGGGCGCGGCGCGACTGCTGTACAGCCGGATCCTCGACAAGATCGAGGCCCAGCAGTACGACGTGTTCGCGTCGCGCGCGAGCGTTCCCACACGAGAAAAGGCTGCCGTCGTTGCCAGACTTCTCCTGCGATGAACGCTCTTCCGGGATTTGTGTCAGCAGAAATCGGTGGAGCACCGCTTGTCGCTGACACGAACCGCAGCCGGACGCGTCCGCTCGCCCTGATCGCGGCGACGACCGGAGTCGTCACCACTGCGGCGATGATCGCCACGCCGCTCGTGGCCAAGGGCGGATCCGCACGTCGGGTGCTGTCGTCGGTCGTCGTCGTCGGTCTGGCCGCCACGACCAAGGCAAACGCCGCGCGGCGATGGGGGCTCCGCCGCACCGGTGTGGCCGCCGTCGCGATCGCTGTAACCACGGCCGCGGTCGAGCGGGTCGGCACCGGCACGGGACTGCCGTTCGGGCGCTACGAGTATGCGGGAGCGCTGCGCCCACAGGTCGGTGGTGTGCCGGCGATCGTGCCGCTCGCATGGTTCGCCATGGCGGTGCCAGCACGAGAGGCGGCCCACGCCGCACTCGGAGAGCGGTCGGGGCCGACGACGCGTGTGCTGGTCGGTGCCGCGGCGCTGACGGCCTGGGACCTGTTCCTCGACCCGCAGATGGTCGGCGAGGGCTACTGGCGCTGGGCGAGGATCGGCGCGTACCGCGGCATCCCGCTCACCAACTTCGTCGGCTGGTTCGTGACCAGCGTCGGCGTCATGCTGATCCTCGAACGCACCCTCCCGGTCGCGCCCGCAACGCTGGGGTCAGGCACCGCCGTTGCAGCCTCGGCGCCGGATGGGGCGCTGGTCGGGGAGTACGCCCTCATGGCGGTGATGGAGACGGTCGGCTTCGCCCGGTACTTCCGCGATCCCCTGGTCGCTGCGGTCGGTGGTGCAGCGATGCTGCCCATCGCGGGCGCCGCCCTCGTCAGGACCGTTCGGCGCCGACCGTGAATCGTCGAGCTGCGGGGCGGAGGGTGACCGTCATCGGGGGCGGGGTCGGCGGGTTGGCGGTGGCGATTCGGCTTGCCGCGCAGGGCCACCAGGTGACGGTGTTCGAGCGCAATGACGTGGTCGGAGGGAAACTTGCGACCCTTCGCCGCGACGGGTACACCTTCGACATCGGGCCCTCGCTCATCACGTTGCCCCACGTGTTCGACGATCTGTTCCGCGCCGCCGGCACGACGCTCGCCGCCGAGGTCGACCTCGTCCGCCTCGACCCCCAGTTCAGGTACCACTGGTCCGACGGCACCGAGCTCGACGTGTTCGACGATCGTGAGCGGACTGCAGCATCCTTCGACGACTTCAGCGATGGAGCAGGAAACGCATGGCGGCGATTCGACGACCGAGGCCGTCGGATCTGGGATGTGGCCGAGCGGACGTTCTTCGCCGGCCCGATGTCGCACCCGCTGTCGCTGGCCAAGCGCATGCGTTCGCCGACCGACCTGACCGCGATCGACCCGTTCCGAACACTCGCCCGGTCGGCGCGTTCGTTCTTCGATGACGACCGGCTGGTGCAGTGGGCAGGCCGGTACGCCACCTACTCGGGTTCGTCGCCGTTCCGGGCTCCCGCCACGCTGGCGTGCATCCCACACGTCGAGGCCCGCTTCGGTTGCTGGTACGCGCACGGCGGTCTCGAAGCGCTCCGGGCATCGCTCGAACGTGTCGCAGCCGGAGCCGGAGTCTCGATGCTGACCGGGTCGGACGTCAGCCGAATCACCACGAGTGCCGGACGTGCGACGGGTGTGGAACTCGCCGACGGAACGGTCCACGACGCCCAGGTCGTCATCGCGAACACCGACGCCGAGCACCTGTACGCCGACCTGCTGGACGAGCCGGCCATGTTGCGAAGGGTGCGGCGCGCGAAGCGGTCGACGAGCGGCTTCTCGCTGTGCATCGGCGTACGCGGGTTCACGCCCGGCCTCGCCCATCACAACGTGTGGTTCTCCGGCGACTCGGTTGCCGAGTTCGCGGCGATCGAGGGTGGTGAACTCGCCGACGACCCGACGGTCTACGCCTGCGTCTCGTCGGTGACCGATACGACGCAGGCGCCGGACGGATGCGAGAACTGGTTCGTGCTCGTGAACACGCCCCCCGGCATCGAGGTCGACGATGCGCATGGCACCGTCGTGCTCGATCGCCTCGCCGCGAACGGCGTCTGTCTCGACGGGCGCATCGAGTTCATCGAGACGATGACACCACACGACATCGAAGCGCGATACCGGTCCCCCGGCGGTGCGATCTACGGCACGTCGTCCGACGGGATGCGGGCGGCGTTCCGTCGTCCCGCCAACCGTGGCCCCGTCGAAGGCCTGTACCTGGTCGGTGGATCGAGTCATCCCGGCGGTGGTCTGCCACTCGTCACCTCGAGTGCGCGGATCGTCGCCGACATGGTCGCGAACGACCTCGGATCATGAGCGCGCTGCGGCGGGGGCTGAGGGTCGCATTGCTCGTCGCACGCGTCTGCGCAGCAGGCGTCGCCCTCGTTCGACTCTCCCGCGCCGCCCGAACGGCTCCGCCCGTCCGATCGGTTCCGCAACCTGTTGCGTCCGTGCCTGGCGCGGACGCGACAGGTGGGGAACCGGCGGACCCGTCGATCTCGGTCGTGATTCCGGCGCGGGACGAAGCCGGCCGGATCGTTCCGCTGCTCGACCTGATCGTCGCCGCGCCCGGCGTGAGCGAGGTGATCGTCGTCGACGACCAGTCGACCGACGCGACGGCCGAAATCGCCGCAGGGCTCGGAGCGCGAGTCGTGACGGGCGAGCCGCTGCCGGCCGGCTGGGCCGGAAAGGCCTGGGCCCTGCAACAGGGACTCTCCACTGCCACGAGCGACTGGGTCGTGACCCTCGATGCCGATACCAGGCCCGACCCACGGCTCCCCACCGCGCTCGTCGCCAGGGCCCGCGCCGACCGATTGGACCTGCTCACGGTCGCCGGGCGGTTCGAGTGCCCGACCGGTCCGAGCAGATGGCTGCATGCGGCGATGTTGACCACGCTCGTCTATCGGTTCGGCCCGCCGGGCTCGGCCGGCGCTCCACCCGATCGCACCATGGCCAACGGCCAGTGCATGGCCGTCCCGCGCCAGGCGTTCCTCGACCGCGGCGGCATGTCGAACGTGGCGGCCGCGGTCGTCGAGGACATCGCACTCGCGCGAGCCATGGCGGCAGACGGCGCACGCGTCGGTTTCCTCGATGCGACCGATCTCCTGGCAATTCGGATGTTCGAGTCGTTCGGCGACACGTGGCGTGGCTGGGGTCGCTCGCTCGCGCTCCCCGGCATCGACCGGCGTTCCCGTCAGCTGGCCGATCTGGTGGTCGTCGCGATTGCGCAGGCGCTTCCCATCCCGCGGCTGCTGACACGCCACGGCGACGCCATCGATCTCGTCCTCGTGATCGCGCGTCTCGGCACGCTCGTCGGCACCCGCCGGGCCTACGACCGCAACGACCTCGCGTACTGGCTCAGTCCGATGGCCGACCCGCTCGCTGCCGTCGCGATCGGACGTGGAATCAGCCGCGCCGACCGGCAGGTGTGGCGCGGCCGGCGCTACGGATGACCGCTCGACGCGGCCCGAATCCGGCGGGAGCATCCGGGCCCGATGATCGACGAGGCGCAATACTCGTTCGGAGATGGAAGACACGCTCGATCCGGCTGTCGCATTGACCGGTGACGAGCGCGCCGCCGCTCGAGCGTTCGTCCAACGGTGCGAGGTTCGACTCTCCACACTGCACCGAATCGCGCTCGCGGTGCTCTCCGGTGCCGGGCTGCTCGTGGTGCTGCCCGTGGTTGCCCGCGACTCGATCTCCGGCATCATCCGGTCGCTGTTGATCGGCGATCTGCAGGCGATGGACGGATTGCTCGTCGTTGCAATCGGTGCCGTGTTGGTCGCTCCGGGGATGGCGATGTGGCTGTTGTTCCGCGACCTGACCCGGTTCTACTTCTACGCCAACCACTTCGGTGACACACGGAGCGAGACCTTCACGCCTCGCTTCACACTCACATCGCTGCGCCTCCCGTCCGACGAACTCGACGGCGCCTCGGCCGCGGACCTCGATCGGGCTCGGCATGATCCTCCGATGATCGAACTCCTCGTTCCCGCCAACGACGCATCGCGTGCCCGCATCGATCGACAGATCGGGATCTACGGGCTCGGACGTGGCGCCGACAACGACGACCAGGTGCGGGCCAGCGCGCTCCTGGAACTCGCCGCGTCGGCCTCGCGCCCACTGGTCGACGAGGTCGCCAAGATCGAGTACGGAATGGCGAGGCACGTGCTGCGTCTCCAAGGGATCGTCCTGCGATATGTCAAGACGTTGTTGGCGTTGCTCACGTCGGCCATCGCAATCTACGCCGGCGACGCCGTCGTCGCTGGTAGCGGGCTCGGGGACGGGATCGACGCGACGCAGGGGATCTGGCTTGCGGCGATCGTGCTCGTCTGGGTTCCGGCACTGGTCTTCGCGGTCACGTCGCCGGTGCGCTGGGTCGAGCAGACGATGCGCACCGACGGCGCGACATCGTCGGCGATCGAACACGATCAGGAACTGACCTTCGTCGAGCGGGTCCTCGTCCGAATCGCAGCAGTCGGCTATGTAGCGGCTGCGGCGGGGATGATCGCGGCGCTCGTCGACGGATCGGTGACGACGGGTGGCGTCGTGGCCGGCGTGGGCGTGCTCGTCGTGTCGGCCGGCGCTGTGGTCGGCTCGATCACATCCGGCCGTGTCCGCAACCTCATGACGTTGCACTGAGCACGGTCGCCTGCGGGCCGTCCCACCGCCGCAGTCAGTTCTGGACGGTGACGTGGAGATACGTCGCGGGGATCACGGTCCGGTCCGCGTCGGTACTCGTGTTCTGCATCTCGAACAGTTCCTCGAGTTCGCCCTGGAGCTCCTGGGAACGACCGTTCGCGTCGGCGGCGGCGAACGCGTTCATCGTCGGCCCGTAGAAGTCGCGGAACATCGCCACGAAGTCCGTCGGCGTGCCGGCGCAGTCGAACACCCATGTGTCGCGCACACACGTGATCCGGTCGCTCGCGATTCCGGCCGCACCGAAGCGTTCGTGGACGTGTTCCTCCACACCCCAGGTGACCGGGCTGATGAACCCCTCCGGCGGCGGCGGGGAGTAGGAGCCACTGATCCGCAGGATCTGGGCGACGAGCGTGGGATCACCGGGGATCCAGTTGCCCATCACGATGCGCCCACCGGGCTTGGTGACCCGCACCATCTCGGCGGCGGTCTCGACCGGACGCGGCGCGAACATCGCCCCGAACACCGTCACGACGAGATCGAACTGGTCGTCGTCGACGTTGGCCAGGTTCGACGCGTCGCCCTCCTCGAACGTGCAGTTGGTCAGCCCGAGCTGCCGGGCACGGCGGGTGCCGGCCTCGACGAGGTTCGTGGCAATGTCGATGCCGCGTACATCGGCACCGGCCTGCGCTGACGGGATCGCGGTGGTCCCGTCGCCACAGCCCAGATCGAGGACGTGTCGCCCGGCGCCGACGCCGAGCCGCTTCACGAAGTCCTCCCCGCTGGCACGCATGGTCCCGGCGATGCGAGTGAAGTCACCCTTCTCCCAGAGCGCCTTGTTCGGATTGGGGCTGGCGGTGCTGGACGGGGCGGTGCTGGACGGGGCGGTACTGGACGGGGCGGTGGTTGCGGTGGTGTTCATCGTGTCTCCTGACGACGGTCGATTCGCTGAGCTGCATGTCAAAGATGTGCGGCTGAGAAGCGATGGGCTCGCGTCTCGTGACCGATCGTGCGCTCGCTGCCTTCCAGTGCACTTGCAGTGGCGACCTGCAGGAACGAGCTACCGCTGCAAGCGCGCTGCAAGCGGGTCCGCGAGACTGGCGATGGCATGACCGGGACGATCGACATCCGCGTGCTCGGCAGCGTTGAAGTCCGGCGCGAAACACAGCCGGTCGCGATCGGTGGTCCGAAGCCGCGCCAGATCCTGGCGATGTTGGTCGCGGCGCACGGTGGGGTCGTGTCGACCGATCGACTCGAAGAGGAGCTCTGGGGCGACGATCAACCCGCCGACCCGGGTGCCGTGTTGCAGAGCAACATCAGCCGGTTGCGCAAGGCACTGCATCCTGAAGCGCGCATCGTCGCCCGTCCGCCTGGGTACGCGCTCGAGGTGGACGCATCGGCCGTCGATGCGTGGCGGTTCGAGGCAAGTCGTCTCGGCACCCGCGACGACGTCACCCCGGCAGTGCTGATCGACGCGAACGAGCGGGCCCTCGCATGCTTCTCCGGTGCCCCCTACGCCGAGTTCGCCGATCGAGAATGGGCCCGGGCCGATGTGTCACGGCTCGACGAGCTGCGCGCCGTCGCGCGGGAAGAGACGCTCTCGGCCCGCCTCGAGCTCGGTGAGGATCGCACCGTCATCGCAGATCTCGAGGCGCTCGTTGCCGAGTATCCGCTCCGCGAGCGAACGTGGTACGCGCTCGCCGTTGCCCTCCATCGGAGCGGACGTTCCCCCGATGCCCTCCGCCGTGTTGCGACGTTTCGCAGCATTCTCCGCGACGAGCTGGGCCTTGATCCGCCCGCGGCGATCCGTGACCTCGAATCCCGCATCCTCGACTCCGACCCGGGCTTGCTCATCGCGCCGGTACCGCTCTCCGGTCGTCGCCGACACCGGCTGCCGGCCGACGTGACGCCACTGATCGGCCGCAGCGCCGATCTCGCTGGTCTCGTCCGCCACCTCCGCGAGCATCGCCTCGTCACCCTCGTCGGGCCCGGGGGCGTCGGCAAGACCCGCTTGGCATTGCGCGTCGCAGCAGACCTGTGGGACGAGCGGATCGGCGAGGTGTACGTGGTCGAGCTCGCACCGGTGAACGACCCCCTCTCGACCGTCGCATCCGTGGCGACCGCGATCGACGTCCACCAGCGCCAGTACCTCAGTGTGGAGGAGACACTCGTCGAGTACCTGCGGGGTCGGGCCGCACTGCTCGTTCTCGACAACTGCGAGCACGTGCGCATCGTCGTCGCCCACCTCGTGGAACGGCTGCTCGCGGCCTGTCCGGATCTGACGGTGTTGGCCACGAGCAGGGAAGTGCTCGGACTGCCCGCTGAACACGTTCGACGAGTGGAGCCGCTCGCGGTCGCCATGATCCCGATGGAGACCTCCGAACTCGCCAAGGTCCCAGCGGTGCGAATGTTCATCGAACGCGCGATCGCGTCGAACCCTGGCTTCCTCCTCGACGCCGACAACGCCGCGGCCGTCGCCGAGATCGTGCGGCGGGTCGACGGACTCCCACTCGCGATCGAACTCGCCGCGGCACGATCCGGCGCGATCAGCCCGAGTGCGCTCGCCGAGCGACTTCGCGAGCGGTTCGACCTCCTCGACCACGCTCAGGTGGGCCGATCCGAACGTCACCAGACGCTGGGCGAACTGGTCGCCTGGTCGTTCAACCTGCTCACCGGAACCGAGCAGATCCTGTTCGCCCGGGTCTCGGTCTTCGCGGGCCCGTTCGGTCTCGATGCCGTCGAGGCGATCTGCACGGATGAGACGCTCGACCGGTCGTCGGCGGCGCGTGTGCTCGCCGCACTCGTCGACAAGTCGATGGTGCAACCGACCGACATCGGAGCCGGCCGGTACCGGATCCTCGAGCCGCTGCGCGAGTTCGGACGCGCCGAACTCCCCTCGTCCGAACGAGCCGCCGTCGCCGAGCGGCACTCGGCCTGGTACCTCCAGTTGGCTGAGCGCTCGTCAGAGGCGATGGCTGGCCCCGACGAAGCCGCTGCGGCCACGCGCCTCGATCAGGAGTTCGGCAACCTGCGCGCCGCCTTCTCCTACTTCTTCGAGCAGGCCGACATGGAACGCTGCGCCCGGCTCGTGGCCGCGCTGCGCGAGTACTCGTTCCGCTCGATGCGGGCCGAGGTGATCTCGTGGGCGGCCGACGTCGTCACGATGCCCGGGTTCGACGAGTCACCCCGGGCGCCGGTGGTGCTCGCCACGGTCGGTTACGGGCGGTTCGTGCGCGGCGACCTCGACTCGGCGATCGAGTACGGCGACATGGCCGTGGCGGCAGCGGAGCGGCTCGGGGTCGGAACCTCCGGCCTGGCCGAACGAGTGCTCGGCAATTCGTGGTTCTACCGCGGCGAGGCAGAGATCGCCCAGCGGTGGATCGATCGGATGCTCGACGACGCCGGCGACGGCTCGCCTGCACGGCTGGCCCACGGGCGTTACATGCGGTCGGTGGCGTGCACCAGCGTCGGCGACCCCGAGCGTGGTTTGGCGCTCGCCGAACAGGCGCTCGACGCGGCACGCCGTTGCGCGTCGCCGACGGCGCTCGCGCAGGCGTGGTACGCGCTCGGTCTGTCCCTGGCCGGGAGCGATCCGACCGCAGCGGCCGAGCACCTGCAGCGCTCGGCCGAGGTCGCCGGCACGGCTGGCAGCCGGTGGGTGCAGGCGTTCGCGCTCACCGAAGTGTTGTCGCTCGAAGCGCGGCACGGGTCGTCACGCTCCGCGCTCGCCCGCTTCGCCGATGTCATCGACATGTGGTTCCGCGGTGGCGACTGGGCGAACCAGTGGCTCTCCTTGAGGCACGTGTTCGGCATCCTCGTACAGCTCGGTGACAACACCGCAGCGGCGACGCTGCACGGTGCGCTGGCGGCGATGGGGGCGGCGTACGCCTTGCCGTTCGAGGCCTCCGACGCTGAACGGATCGACGCGCTGGTCGGGGAGCTGCGCGCCGAGATGCGCCCAGCGGAGTTCGCGACCGCGGTTCGGCGGGGCGCGTCGATGAGCGACGGCGAGATCGTCGAGTTCGTCCATTCACGCATCCGTGCACTCGCCGTCGACGTCACCGCACCACCGCCGACGTCGCGCAACTGATCGTCCCTCGCGCGCAGTGTGTATGTTGCGTCGATGATCCTCGAGTCGCTCGACATGACGGCGGATGAGTTTGCGGATGGCACCGGATGGGCGATCAAGCCCGAAGGCGCCTGCAAGGCCGACGTGTGTGTTCCTCTCGGCGGCGCCGGGGAGTTCGACGTCACCACGACGGCCGAACGGCTCGGCATGGCGATCGTGCACGATCCCGAGGCCGGCCTGTGGTCGATCGGGCCGGAGTCGTTCGGCGGTCGAGCGCTCGTGTCGGCGCAGGCGCCGGAGCTGGTGCTCGACGATCTCGACGGGAACTCCTTCGCCCTCTCGTCGCTGCGTGGCCAGAAGGTTGTGATCGTCTCCTGGGCGCCGTATTGAGGCTGTGCGTTCGACCTGCCAGGTTGGCAGGCACTCCGCACTGAACTTCATCCGCTCGGCGTCGAGATCGTCACCGTCTCGCTCGAACTGTCCGGACCCGAGGCGTCACGCCGATTCATCGAGGCCGCCGAGCCCGAGCACCCGTCGCTCCTCGACCCGACGCATCAGCTCGATGCGCTCTTCGGGGTCGTCAACATTCCCAACGTGATCTGGATCGACGAGG
>JANNNB010000095.1:0-6404 GCA_031398325.1 Actinomycetes bacterium | reverse complement strand
CGACGCGATGTTCCCGGAGACCATCGACGGAGCACCGGTCGTTCCGTGGATGCGCGCCATCGAAGCCGACGGCGAACCCGTGGGTTTCGTGATGCTCGCCGTGACTACCGAGGTGCACACCGAGCCGTACCTGTGGCGGCTCCTGGTCGATCGCATGCACCAGCGCCGAGGCATCGGCGGCGCGGTGCTCGAACTCGTCATCGAACAGTGTCGGCAGTGGGGCGATTCGACGTTGCTCGTCTCGTGGGAGCCGGGCAGGGGCGGGCCCGAGCCGATGTACGTGGCCCGCGGCTTCGAACCGACCGGCGTGATCGTCGACGGCGAGATCGAGGCACGGCTCACGCTCGGGCCCGCGTAGGGTGCGCCGTCGTGGATGAGCTCACCGACCCGTACGCGGCCTACACGAAGCTGACGTTCGAGCGCCCGAGCGACGGGGTGCTGCTGATCACCCTCGACGATCCCGATCGCCTCAATGCGACCGGCGCCGACATGCACCTCCAACTCTCGCGGGTGTTCCGCACCGTCGACGACGACCCATCCGTGCGGGCGGTCGTGGTCACGGGGGCAGGACGAGCCTTCTCGGCGGGAGGCGACCTCGACTGGATCAGCGAACAGGTCGGCAACTACGCCCAGACGATCAAGGTGATGCGTGAGGCCGGCGACATCGTGCGCACGATGATCGACTGCGACACGCCGATCGTGTCGGCGATCAACGGCGTCGCGGTCGGCGCCGGTCTCGCCGTCGCGCTCATGGCCGACGTCAGCGTGATCAACGAGGACGCCAAGCTCACCGACGGCCACATCCGCCTGGGTGTGGCAGGAGGCGACCACGCGGTCGCGATCTGGCCCCTCTTGTGTGGCATGGCGAAAGCGAAGTACTACCTGCTCACCGCCGATTTCCTCGACGGCCGCGAAGCCGAACGGATCGGGTTGGTGTCGAAGGCGGTGCCCGCTGGTGATGTGATGTCGACCGCGCTCGGCGTCGCCGACAAGCTCGCCGCGGGGCCGGTCGACGCGACCCGGATGACGAAGCGGGCCCTCAACCACTGGATCCGCCAGTCGCTCCCGAACTTCGAGGCGTCGCTCGCGTACGAGATGCTCAACTTCCTCGGTCCCGACGCCGCCGAGGGTCTCGCCGCGCTGCAGGAGAAGCGGACGCCCGTCTTCACCCAGACTCGCCCGGACGGCAACGATCGATGACCGACGACCGTCTCGACGACGAACTCGCTCTCGCACTGGCGGTCGCCGACGAAGTCGACGCGTTCACGCTGCCGCACTTCGTCGACCGGGACTTCTCGGTCGCCTGGAAGCAGAACCGCACGGAGGTGACGGAGATCGACCGCAACGCCGAGCGGATGATCGTCGACCGGCTCGTCGGCCAGCGACCCGACCATGCGGCCTTCGGGGAGGAGCACGGGCTCGTCGGGGACGCGGACTCGCCGTGGCGATGGGTGATCGACCCGATCGATGGAACCTCGGGTTTCGTGCGGGGCATCCCGGTGTGGGCGACCCTGATCGCCCTGACCCACGAGGAGGCCGGCGCCGTGCTCGGCGTGGTCTCGGCACCCGCGCTCGGACGCCGGTGGTGGGGCGGCGTCGATCTGGGTGCCCACGTCAGGGCGCTGGGTGTGACCCGGTCGATGAAGGTGTCGAACGTCGTCGACCTCGCCGAGGCACAGATCAGCATCACGCACAGCCCAGGGTGGGACGATCTCGGGCTCACCGGCGCGTTGGTCGAGCTGCACCAGACCGCACGGCGATCTCGCGGCTTCGGCGACTTCTGGCAGCACATGCTCGTCGCCGAGGGGGCGCTCGACGTCGCCGTCGACGCGGTGGGCGTCGCACCGTACGACCTGGCGGCGATCCAGCCGATCGTCGAGGCCGCGGGAGGCTCCTTCACCGACCGCCACGGAGAGCCGACCTTCGAGCACGACACCGCCATCAGCACCAACGGCCTGCTCCACCCCGATGTGATCGTCCTCCTCGACCGCTGAACCTGCCGCACGCGCGTGTTTCGTGACGCGTCTACGGTGTTCCATCCGGCCTGGGCGTCGGGCCGATGAGATCGGGGTTCGTCATGAACGTCACGGTTCGCCTTCGTTCGCTCCTCTGGTTCGTGACCGGGGCCGCGCTGATGCTCGTCGGCACCTTGATCGTCACATCGGCGTGGCGCGCCGACGCCGCTCCCGGACCGGGCGAGACGACCTTCGTGCCCATCCCGCCGTGCCGCCTTTTCGACTACCGGCCCGGTGCCGGGGTCAGCACACGCTCTACCCCGATCGGTCCGGCCGAGACCGTCACCCAACAGGTGACGGGCGTCGTCGGCGCCTGCAACATCCCCGCCGACGCCACCGGCATCGCGATGAACGTCACCGCGACCGACCCGACCGCCGTGTCCAACCTGCGGATCTTCCCCGCAGACGTCGTCGACGTTCCGAACGCATCGAACCTCAACTACCGGCCCGGCGACGGCGCGACCCCGAACAAGGTCGACTTGAAGCTCTCGCCGACCGGTGCGATCAAGATCTACAACGACTTCGGATCCGTCTTCGTGCTCGCCGACGCCACCGGCTACTACACGCGGTCCGGGCTCGCCGACCTGCAACAACAGATCAACGCGCTGAAGTCGGCACAGGCATTCGCCCTCGAGGCAACAGCGGCCGACGTCACCTACAACACGACCATCCCGACCCTGATCGTCTCCATTTCCGTGACGGCACGGGTGGCCGGACACGTCACCGTCATGTCCAATGTCTCGATCAGTACGTCTGGCCCAGCCGCCAACTACTGCGGCATCGGTCCAGGGACGGTGCTCCCGCCGAATCTCGAGCAGGAGTCGACGATGAGCGGGACCGGCGGCGGAGCAATGCACCTCAATGGCACGCGACGGTTTCCGATCGCTGCAGGCGCCACGTCGACGTACTCACTCTTCTGCCAATCTCTCAACGGCTTCAACCAGTTTCGCGCACAGGATTCGATGTTGAACGCAATCTTCACTCCGGCGCTCTGACCGGCCGTCCAACCGGCGGGGCCGTGTGTGTCGGCGTCCGGTACCGTTGCGAACCGTGGCAGAGGATCAGGCGCCGGAGACCACCGCGATCACGGCGGGACGATGTTCGGGCGGAACGTCGCTCGCCCCGGCGTTGTGGGCGTCGAGCACGTGGGAGTCCGAGAGCCTCGACGATGCCCACAAGCGGGCGACTTCGGTGCGTCACGGCAACTTCTACAGCCGGTACGCGAACCCGACGGTCCGGTCGTTCGAGCGTGCCGTCGCCGAGCTGGAAGGCGCCGAGGAATCGCTGGCGTTCGCATCGGGCATGGGGGCCATCGCCTCGACCGTGTTCGCGCTCTGCTCGTCCGGCAGTCACATCGTCACGCAACGCCAGCTGTACGCCGGCACGCTCGCCTTCCTCCAGGGTCCGTGCGCGCGGATGGGCATCGACGTCACGTACGTCGACATCGCCGAGCCCGGGGCATTCGCAGCAGCCGTCCAACCGGGCCGAACGATGCTCGTGATCGCGGAGACGCCGTCGAACCCACTCCTCGAACTCGCCGACCTCGACGAGCTCGGCTCGATCAAGGGCCCGTTCACGTTGGTCGATTCGACGTTCGCCACACCGCTCGGGCAGCAACCCCTTGCGCACGGCATCGACATCTCGTTGCACTCGGCCACCAAGGGGATCGCCGGCCACAACGACGCCACCCTCGGCGTGATCTCGGGCGAGGCCGACCTACTCGGCGAGATCTGGTCGTACTCCGTGCTGCACGGCGCGACGCCATCGCCGTTCGACGCCCTCAACGCCCTGCGTGGCATCCGCACGCTCGGCGTCAGGACGCGTCAGCAGAACGACACCGCTCGCTCGCTCTCGGTCACGCTCGCCGACCACCCCGACGTCGTCGCCGTCCACTACCCGGGCCTGAGTTCGCATCCGCAGCACGATCTCGCCACCAAGCAGCTCCGTCAGTACGGCACGGTGCTGTCGTTCGAGGTCGCGGACCGGACAGCCGCTTCGACGTTCCTCGACTCGCTGCAGATCGCCCGGGTCGCCACCTCGCTCGGCGGACCGGAAACGATCGTCTGCCATCCCGCCACCTCCACCCACGCCAGCCTGACCCCCGATGAGCAGGCGGCCGCCGGTGTCACCGAGGGTTTGCTGCGGGTCTCGATCGGCCTCGAGGACGGCGGCGACATCGTCAGCGATTTCGAGCGCGCCCTCGCCTCCACCCACTGAGTCCCCGATACTTCCCGAGTTACTCGATGATCGCTGTGGTGGCGGGGCCGAACGCGAACCAGTGGTCGATGACGGTGGCGACGCGGTCGGGAGCGCCGGTCCAGTCGTAGGCCTCGACCTGGGGCCGGCTGCGACGACCGAGCCGTGATCGGAACACCTCGAACGGTGTGACGTCGCTCAGCACCACGGCGTCGGTACTGTCCACTGCTCCCGCGATCGAACCGTCGGCGAACTCGACGATCAGCGGCACGGGTCCCGCCCAACCGTTGATCATCCCCAGCCCGGTCGAGGTGGCGATCGGATGCTCGCGGTTTCCGGCCCGTCCCAGCGCGTGTCGGATGTCGTGCTCGTGGGTGTGGCAGTCGATCGGCGGGCGGCCCTGCTGGCCGGCCTGGATCGCAGCGGCGAACTGGGGTGTCTGGTCGCGCCATCGGGCGAGGAGGTCGGCAACGGCCAGCGAACGATTCCGTGCCACCTGAGCTGCGGTCCACGGTTCGGTGGCGACACCGTCCATGCGGCCGTTCAGCGCGTCGTCGGGAATGCCGGCCACGTGCGACAGCACGTCTCGAGCGGTCCAGCCGGGGCAGCACGGTACGGGTGTCGTCCATTCCTCGACCGACAGCTCGTCGGCGAGCGCCGCGAACGATCGGTGCGCCTCGAGATAGTTCTGTTCGATCGACGGATCACTCATGACCCGAGCGTGTCACAACTCGAATCGCGGCTCGCGACGACATCGCCGTCGCCGCAGGGGTGACATTCGATCTGCAGGGTGCTGTGCGTGATCGACCGTTCGCTGGCCAGCACCTGGCGGAGCTCGTCGACGACCTCTTGCGTGTCGTGGACGCTGCGCTCCCCGTCGACCACCACGTGCGCCGTCACGCTGACCCGGGATCCACCGAGCGGGCGAAGGTGGACGTGGTGCACCCGTTCGATGCCGGGCTGCGCCTCGAGGAGTGCTCCCACATCGTGTGCCGACAGCCGCGGTGGTGTGCGGTCGAGCAGGATCGCCGTCGCGCTGGCGAGGATCTGCCACGTCGTCCAGAGCACGGCGGCAGACAGGATCAGCGAGGCGACCGGATCGATCCAGTCCGGACCACCGGCGGCCAGCAGCACACCCGAGGCGACCACGATGACCGAACCGAGCAGGTCGGTGATCAGATGGAGACGCGCCGCCCGGACAGCGATCGCTTCCTCCCCGTGGCGGTGTCCGACGAGCAACACGCTGCCGCCGTTGACGACGATCGCGATCACACCGATCACGATGACGGCAACCCCGTCGACGGGCTCCGGGTTGGCGAGCCGCTTGATCGACTCGACGACGATCCATGCGACCGACCCGAGGAGCAGGAGCGCTGACACGAACCCGCCCAACGCGTCCGCCTTGCCGAACCCGAACGACCAGGCATCGGTCGCCGGGCGACGAGCGACACGGAGGGCGATGACGGCGGTGACGAGTCCGAGCGCATCGACCGCCTGGTGGGCCGCGTCGGCCAGCACCACGACCGATCCGATCGCCAGGCCCACGACGACCTGGATGACGGCGAAACCGACGTTGAGCACCGCCGCCAGCGAGAGCCGACCGGCCGACGCGTCGGTGTGATCGGCCGCGTGGATGTGTTCGTGGTCCACCTCGACGTGCGCCCGATTCTCAGTCACTGAGAATAAGGTACCACGTCACTCGCCCATCTCAGTCGCCCATCTCACTCGCGTAGTTGCTGGGCGAGGTAGTTCTCGAGCCCGATCTGACTGATCGTTTCGAGCTGCGTCTCCAGCCAGTCGGCGTGTTCCTCCTCGCTGACGAGGATCTCTGCCAACAGTTCGCGTGTGCCGTTGTCACTTTTCGCGACCGCCAGTTCGATGCCCCTGTTGAGCCGGGCGATCGCCTCGTACTCGAGCTGCAGGTCGGCCTCGAACTGTTCGGGCACCGTCTCACCGATCCGCAACGGGAAGTACCGCTGGTAGTTCGGAAAGCCCTCGAGATAGATGATCCGATCGGTGATCCGCTCCGCGTGCTTCATCTCGTCGATCGACTCGTCGCGGTCGTACTCGGCGAGGCGCTTGTACCCCCAGTTGGCACAGAGTTTCCCGTGCAGGAAGTACTGGTTCACCGCCGTCAGTTCAGCGGTGAGCACCTCGTTGAGCACTTCGATGATCTCGGCGTCGCCTTGCATG
>JANNNB010000050.1:0-2310 GCA_031398325.1 Actinomycetes bacterium | reverse complement strand
GATCGGCGTCGAAGTCGAACGCAGTCAGCTGCTTCGTGGTCGTCTTCCGGACTCGACTCGCGCAGATGAGATAGCGGTGAACGAGTTGGCCGCCGACATCGTTGGTGTGGACGTTGGTGACGTGATCTCGATTTCGACGATGACGTCGGAGCAGGTCCAAGCAGAGGAATATTTTCCGCCACGCGGCCCCCAGTTGAGTGTTCAAGTGGTCGGCGTGATGCGGGGAACCGACGATCTCGCTCCGGGCGGTTCGGACGGCGGTGCGTTCGTCGCGAGCGAGGCGTGGCTCCCAACAGTGCACGGTGAGGTCGACGAATGGACGACGTACCTCGGGATCGGATTGGTGCCGGGTGCGTCCGCGGCCGACTTCGAAAGCGCTGCGCAGAATCTGGTGCCACCGGGTCAGGAATATGAGGTGGTGACCTTCGAGGATCGATCGAAAGCAGTCCGGGGGACGATCTCGACTCTCTCGACGGGCCTCGCGATGTTCGCGATCGTCGCCGGTGCGGCAGCGGCGATCACTGTTGGCCAGGCCGTCAGTCGTCACGTCGCCATCGTCCGCACGAGCGAGGAAATTCTCGGACAGATCGGTTTCACACGTGCCGATCGTTGCGCCGCGCTGGTGCTCACCACCCTGCCGGTGGCCATCGGCGGCGCAGCCGTGGCCACCTTTGGGTCGTGGGCCGCGTCATCGATGGTACCCGTCGGTCTGGCCCGTCGTGCTGATCCCGATCCCGGTCGTTTCGTGGACTGGGCCGCGCTCGGTGGCGGTGCGATCGCGGTCGTCACGGTCGTGGTCGGCGCCGCCACTCTCGCCGCAGCATGGATGACACGGTCGCGTCCAGCGACCCGAACCGAGCCGGCACCGTCGAAGCTCGCCGAGTCGGTCTGTCGAGCTGGTGGTGGCCCCGTGCTCACCAACGGGGTGCGGCTGGCATTGGACCGCCGGTCTCCCGGCTTGCCTGTGCGTTCGGCCGTCGCGGGAGTGGCTCTCGCGCTCGCGGGTGTGTTCGGGGCGTTGACATTTTCGTCGAGTCTCGACCGGCTGTCGGCGACACCGGAGCGTTGGGGATACGGATGGGATTTGTTGCTGAACTTCACGTCGAGCGACGTCGATTCAGCGACGAAGGGCATCGTCGCTGACGATCGGCTCACGGCAGTCGCGCGCTGGGACGCCGGCCTCACATTCGTCGACGGCTCCGGCGTCCAAGCCTTCGGGCTCGCGTCAGTCAAAGGCGATGTTGGGTACTCGCTTCGCTCCGGTCGCCAGCCGTTGAGCCCAGCCGAAGTCGTGCTCGGTTCGCGCACCGCGGACCGACTGGGCATCGACGTCGGAGAAAAAGTGAACGTCGCCAACACGGCGGGCACCGCTGCTGCGACATCGATGCTCGTGGTCGGCACGGGGATCTTTCCCGACGACGGTGAAGGGAGCTTCAACGATGCAATCGGGTTCTACGGCGACGCATTTGCCGAACAGGCGATCGTGCCGGACTTGTTCGAAGCATCCCAGCTGGTGGTCCGCGTCGCGCCGGGTCAGGACATCCAGGGGCTCGGCCGGAGCCTGAACGAGGAGTATCCCGGCGCCGTGTCGTCGGGTGAGAACCTGCCGTTCCCGCCGGCTGAAGTGGCGAACCTGACCAACATCCGCTCGATGCCCGCATGGCTTGCGGCATTCGTCGTGCTGCTCGGCGTCGCTTCGCTTCTGCATGTCTTGCTCGTGACCGTTGGGCGGCGAAGTTCAGAGCTGGCGGTCCTCCGAAGCATCGGATTGACA
Organism: Actinomycetes bacterium; assembly: GCA_031398325.1. Classification (GTDB taxonomy): domain Bacteria; phylum Actinomycetota; class Acidimicrobiia; order Acidimicrobiales; family Ilumatobacteraceae; genus Sva-07. Next base: position 536 of record JANNNB010000050.1, on the reverse strand, counting down.
CCGCGGCAAACAGCGGCGTGTCTCATCTGGCAAGCACTGACGATCACTGGGATCGGGCTCATCGTCGGGGTCCCACTCGGGCTGGTCGTCGGGAACGCCACCTGGTTCGCCGTCGCCAATCCGATCGGTGTCGCCACCGACGCCGCCCCACCCCTCACCACGATCGGTTCCGCCATCCTCGTCTCCCTGGTGGTGGCAGTCCTGCTTGCGGTCGTACCCGGCTGGGACGCAGCACGGGTGCGCCCGGCCCAGTCACTACGTGTCGAATGACGCACAGTTCGGTCGGGCGCGTATCAGCCGTCGCGAGCCTTGTCGAGAACCTCGAGGATCTTGTCCACCACGAGCTCGGGCTCGTGGACGGCTACGTCATGGCCGCTGTCGACGACGACCTGTTCGAAGTCCGGGCTCAGCACGCTCCAACTCTTCTGGTCCTCGACGTTGCTCGCCTCGTCGCCCTCGGCACCGGGCCCAGGGTCATTGCTGAAGATCACCACAGGGAACGAGCCGATCTCGTGCTTGTTGTCCCACACCGCATG
>JANNNB010000023.1:0-3601 GCA_031398325.1 Actinomycetes bacterium | reverse complement strand
GGCACGGCCAAGCGCGTCATCATCACCAAGGACAACACCACCATCGTCGATGGTGGCGGCTCCGAGGACGATGTGAAGGGGCGCATCAACCAGATCAAGGCCGAGATCGAGAACACCGACTCCGACTGGGATCGTGAGAAGCTCCAGGAGCGTCTCGCGAAGCTGGCCGGCGGCGTTGCGCTGATCAAGGTCGGCGCCGCCACCGAGGTGGAGCTCAAGGAGAAGAAGCACCGCATCGAAGATGCCGTGTCGTCGGTCCGTGCAGCCATCGAGGAAGGCGTGGTCGCCGGTGGCGGCACCGCCCTCATCCGTGCCCGTGGCGCCGTGCAGAAGGTCGTCGACTCGCTGGAAGGCGACGAGGCTACCGGTGCCCGCACCGTGTGGGAAGCGCTCGTCGCTCCCGGCCGCCACATCGCCAACAACGCGGGCCTCGAGGGCTCGGTCGTGGTTCGTGAAGTCGAGGCCGCCAAGGGCTCGATGGGTATGAACGCCGCGACGGGCGAGATGACCGACCTGCTCAAGGCCGGCATCATCGACCCCGCCAAGGTGACCCGTGCGGCGCTGCAGAACGCAGCCTCGATCGCCGCCATGGTCCTCACCACCGAGTGCCTCGTCGCTGACGAGCCCGAAGCCGAAGGCGCCGGCATGCCCGGCGGCGGCATGGGTGGCATGGGCGGCATGATGTGATCGCAGAGCGATCACCCCGTCACCTGTGACGGACGATCGCTCACGATTGCTTTCGATCGAGCCCCGGGTTCCGACCCGGGGCTCGATCGCGTTCCGGCACCGTTACTGTGGGCGACATGACCAGGATCGAGCGAGTCCAGCGCCCGTTCTGGATGCACCAGATCGTCGAGTACGTGCTGGGTGTCGCCTTGATCATGACCGCCGTGCAACAGCCCGAGCCGGCGATCCCGGCGATGATGGGCCTGCTCGTGCTGGTCAACGCGGCTGTCGCCATCGGGCCTGCAGGGGCGTTCCGGCTCGTGCCGCGCCGGCTGCACAAGCAACTCGATCTCGTGGTGATCGGCCTGCTGTTCTTCATGGCAGTGCAGCCGTTCTGGAGCGTCGACTCCACGGGACGCATGATCATGGCGGCGATCGGCGTCGTCATGCTGTTCATCTGGTTCCACAGTGACTTCACGTCGCCGGCCGACCGGCGGGCGGAGAAGGCGGCGCGCAAGGCGGCGAGTGCGCCCGTCACGAGCGAGACGGTCGGCAAGTCCGCCGGACGCGTCGTCGGCGAGGGAGTGAACTCGTTCAAGCGATGGAAGGACTCGATGGGTGGTGGCTCGGAATGAGCCGCCGTCCGTAGGCTGCGCACATGCCCTTCGAGCAACCTGCCCCTGATCTCGCGAAGATCATCGCTGCACTGGACGAGTGGGAGCGTGGCGACCAGACCCCGGGCCGTGCGCTCGCCAACATGAAGACGGCGGGCCTCGCACTCGTGTTGGCGCAGCTCGCAAGCGAGGGCTGGGTCCCGGCCGAGCCGACCGCCTGACGCTACGGCACGAACATCGACCCGGTGCCCGAGCAGATGCCTGCCCGTCGAGGTGGCGCACAGCAGATCCCGCGACCGGAGTTCTTCACGTCGTCGGACGCCACGCCGTGGCCGGCGGGGGCCGACTGGTCACTCGAGTCACTTGTCGGCGGCGCCCCGCTCGAGACCGCACCGATGTTGCCGGCATTTCCCGGTTCGCGACTCTCGGCCGTGCTGCTGGCGTTGACCGAGGGCGACGCCGGCGTCGAGGTGCTGTTGACCCGACGGTCGATGGTGATGCGCAATCATCGCGGCGAGGTCAGTTTCCCCGGGGGCCGCGTCGACGAGGGGGAGACGCCCGTCGAGGCGGCGTTGCGTGAAGCCCACGAGGAAGTCGGTCTCGATCCGGCCGCCCCGACGGTGGTGGGGGAGTTGGCTCACCTGAACACCATCGTCAGCCGCAGCTACATCGTTCCGATCATCGCAACCCTCGACCACCGGCCCGAGTTGCGTGCACAGACGGTCGAAGTCGACCGCGTCCTGTGGACACCACTCCGTGAGCTCACGGCGCCCGGGGTGTACCACGTCGAACGATGGGGCCTCCCGCCGCTCGATCGACCGCTGCACTTCTTCGAACTCGAGGACGAAACCGTGTGGGGAGCCACCGCGCACATGCTGGTCGATCTGCTCTCGGCGACCGCCGGCGCGACCCGTCCGGACTATCGCTGAAGCGCCGACGCCTGAAGGTCAGCCAGTGTCGTGGAGAGCAAGGACCACGCGTCGTGGACGTGATTGCCCGACGTGGTCCGTGAGCCGATCGAGACCCGCAGCACGGACCGCCCGTCGAGCACGGTGCGGGTGAACAGGGCGTGGCCGCTGGCGTTCGCTCGTTCGATCAGCGAGTCGGTCAGCTCGTTGCTCTCTCGGGTCGACACACACAGCAGGTTCAGCGGGTGTGGCGCAACGATCTCGAATCGGTCGTCGTCGGCAACCACGGACGCCAACTCCTGGGTGAGCTCGACGTGCGAGCGGATCATGGTCTGGAACGCCTCGAGGCCGTCACAGCGGATGGCGAACCAGAGCTTGAGTGATCGCATCCGGCGACCGAGGGGTACCTGCCAGTCGCGGTAGTCGATCACTGCGCCCTGTTCGGCCGCGGCCGAGCGGAGGTACTCGGGCAGGATGCTCAACGCACCGAGCAACGACTGGCGATCGGAGGTCCAGAAGAGGTTGCAGTCGAAGTTGACACCCATCCACTTGTGCGGGTTGGTGCAGTAGGAGTCGACGAGGTCGAGGCCATCGTTGACCCAGCGGTACTCGGGCGCCAGCGCGGCGATCCCGGACATGGCGGCATCGACGTGGAGCCAGACACCCTCGCGTCGACACACCTCCCCGATCGCCGGCGTCGGATCGAACGCCAACGATGACGTGGTGCCACGGGTGGCGCACACGAAGAACGGGATCAAGCCCGCTTCGGTGTCGGCAGCGATCATTGATTCGAGCGCATCGGGTCGCAGCGCGAACGCGTGGTCGTGTGGCACCGTGCGAATTCGTTCGGTGCCGATACCGGCGATGCGCAGACCCTTCTCGATGCTGGAGTGCGCCTGCGAGGTGGCATACGCAACGAGCTTCGACGTGTCACCGTCGGCGTTGACCGCGCCACCGGTTGCTCGCCAACGTGCTGCAAGAATCGCGACGAGGACCGCCTCGCTGGCGGAGCCCTGGATCACGCCGCCACCGTGCTCGCTCGTGGAGCGGAACTCCATCGGGAGCCCGAGCAGCTCGATCATCCAGTCGAGCATCAGCGTCTCGAGTTCGGTGCACGCCGGCGACGTGACCCAACTCATCCCCTGGACGCCGAGGCCCGCGGTCAGCAGCTCGGCGAGGATCGACGGGTAGGAGTTGTTGGAGGGGAAGTAGGCGAAGAAGTTCGGGTGTTGCCACTGGGTGAGACCGGGAACGATGACGCGGTCGAGGTCAGCCATCACCGTCGAGAACGGCTCGGGCTCGGTCGGCGGATGGGCGGGAAGTGCTCGCCGCACGTCTCCGGGCGCGACCGACGGTTGCACCGGGCGGTCCTCGACGGTCGCGATGTAGTCGGCGATCCAGTCGATCAGTTCG
>JANNNB010000257.1:0-30715 GCA_031398325.1 Actinomycetes bacterium | reverse complement strand
CAGTGAACTCTGGGAGATGTCCCTCGTCGATCCGGACAATCGCCGACCGGTCGACTTCGCCGATCGACGCGCCAAGCTGACTCGCGTGCTCGCCGGCGAGCATCCTCCGATCGACGCGTCGGGCGTTGCGAAGCTCCTGGTGACCGCACGGGCGCTGCAGCTGCGACGCGATCGCCCCGAACTCTTCACGAGGTACGTGCCGATCCCTGCGCACGGCCCGGAGGCTCACCATGTGATCGCCTTCGATCGTGGCGGTGCGATCACGGTGGCCACACGGCTGCCGGTCGGACTCGAGATGGGCGGGGGCTGGAGCGACACGGTGCTGGTGGTTCCCACGGGCGCACACATCGACGTGATCTCGCAACAGCGAACGTCCGGTGGGACGGTCCTCGTCGCCGACCTGCTCGCAACCTATCCGGTGGCCCTGCTCGCCGAGCCCGAGGTGGCGACCACGTGAGCAGCGACCCGATCATCGACGACCAGATGTCCAACACCCCCTTCGCGGTCTGGGCGCCCCGTTCACTCAAGGTCGAGCTGCAGCTCGAGGACCGCACGGTGCCGATGACCGAACGCGGGGGCTGGTGGGCGCCAGACATGGACGAAGTGGCGTCGCTCAGCGACCTTGCCGTCGGCACACGGTACGGCTACCTGGTCGACGGCAACGATCGTCCCCTGCCCGACCCGCGCTCGCGTTGGCAACCCGACGGTGTCCATCAGCTGTCGGCGACGTACGACCCATCGGCGTTCTCGTGGTCCGATGCGGGCTGGCGGGGGCGGGAGTTGGCAGCCAGCGTGATCTACGAGCTGCACATCGGCACGTTCACCGACCGAGGCACGCTCGACGCTGCCATCGAGCGACTCCCCCGCCTCGTCGAACTCGGGATCGACTTCGTCGAGGTGCTGCCGGTCAACGCCTTCAACGGCACGAGGAACTGGGGGTACGACGGCGTGCTCTGGTACGCCGTCGACGACAGCTACGGCGGGCCGGAGGCGTACCAGCGCTTCGTCGACGCGTGCCACTCGCTCGGCCTCGCGGTGATCCAGGACGTCGTGTACAACCATCTCGGTCCGAGCGGCAACTACCTTCCCAGGTTCGGCCCCTACCTGCGCGACGGCGACTCCAACACATGGGGCGCTTCGATCAATTTCGACGAGGACGAGGTACGCCGCTACGTGGTCGACAACGCCGTGATGTGGATCCGTGACCACCACGTCGACGGCCTCCGTCTCGACGCCGTCCATGCGCTGGTCGACCACCGGAGCCCGCACATCCTCGCCGAGCTCGCTGATCGCTGCCATGAAGTCGGGCGCGACCTCGGCCGGCCCGTCACTCTCATCGCGGAATCGGACTTGAACGACCCGGGCATGATCACCCCCACGTCGGACGGCGGGCATGGAATGGACGCGCAGTGGAGCGACGACTTCCACCACGCGGTCCACGTGGCACTCACCGGCGAGGTCAGCGGCTACTACGCCGACTTCGAGCCGCTGAGCGCTCTCGCCAAGGTGATGACCCACGGCTTCTTCCACGACGGCACGTGGTCCTCGTTTCGCGAGATGGTCCACGGCCACCCGATCGACGTGGCGACGACGCCGGCCTGGCGGCTGGTGGTCGCCGACCAGAACCACGACCAGATCGGCAACCGTGCCGCCGGCGATCGGCTTTCGGCAACCCTCGACCAGCGGCAGCTGGCGATCGCAGCTGTCCTCACCCTCACGAGTGGGTTCACACCGATGCTGTTCATGGGCGAAGAGTGGGGGGCGACCACCCCGTGGCAGTTCTTCACCGCCCATCCCGAGCCGGAGCTCGGGCGAGCGACGGCCCGCGGTCGGATCGAGGAGTTCACCCGGATGGGATGGGATCGGAGCGTCGTGCCAGACCCCCAGGCGGACTCGACGTTCCTCGACTCGAAGCTGCGGTGGGACGAGGTCGACGCTGTCGGTCACGCGGAACTCCTCGACCTGTACCGGCGTCTCATTCGGGCTCGACGCGAACACCCCGCCCTCACCGATCCGTCGTTCGCCGAATCCGTCGACTTCGCGGACGATGACTCGGAACGATGGATCGTGGTCCGACGCGCGAACGGCATCACCATCGCGGTGAACCTCGGCGACGCAGCGGCCCAGGTCAGTGCCCAAGGGACCAGCATCGTGTCGACGGACGACAACTTCTCGCAGATCGAGGACGGTCAGGCCGTGCTGCCGCCCCGATCAGCGGTCGTGCTGATGGCCAGCTGACCCCACTCCCCGTGCCGGCAGCGATCCGGGTAGGTGGGTACGGTCAGCGCAGGTCGCGCGTGTTGTCGCGGTGATCGGTCACGAGCCGTGCCAGTCGGTGACGGTCGAGTCCTTGCCGGGTTCGACGGCTGATTGATCGTTTGCGGAATCGTCGGTCATGCGCCATGCGTACCCGTCCGCGGCCGCGTGTACACATGGAGGGGTGTGCGACACGACTGAAGCCCCGATCGGCTGCCTCGGCCGCCGAGGATTGAGCCGATCGAGATCGGGGCATGTTGTGCGGCGAACAACCGCCAGCAGCAGGCAGCGACATGAACGGAGCAGACGGGATGACGATTTTCGAGGACTTGCGCGAGAGCCACGAGGTGCAACGGAGCCTCACCCGCACCATGACGAACGGCCGCGCCTCCGCCGACAAGCGCCGTGCGGCGTTCCTCGCGCTCGCCAAAGAACTCGATGCGCACGCGACGGCCGAGGAGCGTCATCTCTACGTGCCGTTGCTGATGGACGACGCTGGCCTCTCGGTGAGCCGCCACGCGCTCGCCGATCATCACAAGGCCGAGAAGCTCGTCGGCGAGCTGCGCGGGGTCGACCCGACCACCGAGCAGTTCACGGCGCTCGCCAAGGAACTGGCCTCGGAAGTCCGTGATCATCTCGACGAGGAAGAGCACGGCACGTTCCAGCTCGCTGGCAAGCTCCTGTCCGCGACCCGCAAAACCGAGCTCGCTCGCGAGTACCGGGCCGAGTACGCCAAGCTCGGCGGGCCGCACACCATCTGAGCGCAGTCGGCCGTCAAAGGGGCTGCGCCACCGGAGCGCAGCACTCATGCGAGAGACGGCTTCGGAGCCCTACCTCGGCATGCGGCGCCACACCGCCTGCGGCAGCAAGCGGGCGACGAAGAACGCTGGACGCAGCGCTCGAGGCACCCAGACCCGGGTGCGGCGGCGACGCAGCCCGTCGGCCACGGCGTCAGCGACTTGATCGGGGGTGCTCGACAACGGCGCAGGATCCATTCCAGCGGTCATGCGCCCGACGACGAAGCCAGGACGCACCAGCATCAGCTGCACTCCACTGCCGTGCAGCGCGTCGCCCAACCCACTCGCGAACCCGTCGAGGCCGGCCTTGGCGCTTCCGTAGACGTAGTTGGCACGACGGACGCGAAGCCCGGCCACCGAGGAGAACACCACGAGCTGGCCGCCGCCCGCCTCACGCATGATGTTCGCCAACACCGTGAGCGCGCTCACCTGCGCCACGAAATCCGTGTGGATCACGCCGAGCGCATGCTTGGGATCGCGTTCCGCGCACGCCTGGTCGCCCAGCACCCCGAAGGCGACCACGGCAATGCTGATCGGCCCGTGCTCGACGGCGATCGCCGACAACGTGGCCGCATGGCTTTCGGTGTCGTCCGCGTCGAACTCGACGCAATGCACCGCAACCGCCCCACTCCTACCCATCAGCGCTACTTCGTCGTCGAGGTCGTCGGAGCGTCGAGCGGCCAGTACCACCGTGCGTCCGGGCGCGAGTCGCTCCGCCACTCTGACTCCGATCTCGCTGCGTCCCCCGAGTACGAGCACGAGTTCCGCCGTCATCGCGTCAGTGTCGCAGACTGGGTCTCTCCGAGTCGTTCGAGCGTACGATCACCGACGAGCACAGGGGAACACCGAACTGGGGGAACGATGGCGTTGGACACGGCAGCAATCGACGGACTGGTCGCGCGGGCGCGGAGAGAGGTGGACGATGGCCTGCTCCCGTCGGCACAGGTCGCGCTCGCATACGACGGCGAACTCGTGATGTTCGAGACCTTCGGCGACGCGACACCGGACACGCGCTACGTCGTCTATTCCGCAACGAAGGCCTTCGTGGCGGGCGCGATGTGGGCCCTGATCGGCGACGGTCTCGTCGATGTTCAGGCGCGAGTCGAGGACTACGTGCCCGGCTTCGGCACCAACGGCAAGGACGTCAACACGGTCGAGCAGGTGATGCTCCACACGTCGGGCTTCCCGCTCGCGCCGATGCCTCCCCTCGAGGGCGACACGAGCGACGGCCGATGCGCTCGTTTCGTCGAGTGGCGCCTGAACTGGGCGCCTGGCACGAAGTACCAGTACCACCCGACGTCCGCACACTGGGTGCTCGCGGAGATCATCCAACGAGTCACCGGCGACGACTTCCGCGCCGTTGTCGAACGCCGCGTCACCGATCCGGCCGGGCTGCCGAAGGTGCTCGGCGACGTGGGCGCGCCCGCAGCGGAGCTGATCCTGGTCGGCGAGGACGCGACGCCCGACGAGCTGGAAGCCGTGTTCGGTCTGCGCGAACTCGACGTGGGCGAGGTCACCGACGACGCGTTGATCGGATTCAACGATCCCGCCGCGCAGCGTGTCGGCGTCCCGGGCGGCGGCGGCGTGATGCGCGCGTGCGACCTCGCCATGTACTACCAAGCGGTGCTCCACAACCCGGACGGGATGTGGAGACCGGATGTGATCGACGACGTCCGCACGAACGTCCGCAACCGCCTCCCTGATGTGATGACGGGTCTGCCGGCGAACCGGACCCTCGGGCTCGTCCAGGCAGGCAACGACGGCAAGTCGCATCTTCGCGGGATGGGCCACACCGTGTCACCCTCGACCATCGGTCACAACGGCGCCAAGGGCCAGATCGCGTTCGGCGACCCGACGACCGGGATCAGCTTCGGTTACACCACCAACGGATTGGATCGTCACATCATCCGCGAAGCTCGAAGGACGAGCGGTATCGCCAGCGCCGCCGGACGGTGCGGCACCGCCTGACCAACTGGCCCGAGCGCGCTGCACTCCGTAAGGTCTCCGAATGGCACCCCATCGCTCCTTCGAGACGGTCACCGGATACTGCTGGCCCCAGTCCGTCGTCGCTGGTGACACCGTGGCGGTGCACATGTCGTCCGCCGGCGGCCGCCCCGTGTCGATCCAGGTCGCCCGTATCGGCGCCGATCGGGACGTGGTGCTGGAAGAACACGACGTTCCCGTCGACGACCTCCCGACCCCCGACGATGCCTTCGAACACGGCTGTGGCTGGCCGGCCGCGAGCGAGCTGACCGTCGACCCGGCGTGGCGGTCCGGCTACTACGAGGTGGTGTTGTCGATCGACGTCGACGGCAAGACCCGTCGCAGCCACGCGTTCTTCGTCGTACGGCCGCGACCCGGACCAGATCAACAGCGGATCCTGCTCGCACTCGCGACCAACACATGGCACGCGTACAACGACTTCGGCGGACGCAACCTCTACACCGGAGCGACGCAGGTGTCGCTCCAGCGTCCGATGGCCCCCGGATACCTGTACAAGCCCGACGGGTCGGGCCAGCGCGTCACATCGCTGCATCCACCTGACCCGCAGTCCGCAGCCCACGTCGCCTACCTCCTCCTGAACCACCTTTCGCCGTACGGCGGGTCGGCCGGCTGGCCGAACTGGGAGCTGCCCTTCGTGCGCTGGGCGGAGCGGGAGGGCTACGCGTTCGACGTCGTCACCAACGCCGACCTGGACGACCATGCCGAACTCCTCGGTCCGTCCTCGCCCTGCCGGCTGTACTTGTCGATCGGGCACGACGAGTACTGGTCGGCGGGCATGCGCGACACCGTGGAGGCGTTCATCGGCCGCGGCGGCAACGCAGCGTTCCTGTCCGGCAACACGTCGTTCTGGCAGGTGCGCCACGAAGACCGTGCCGACCCGGACGAACCCGGAGCGACCATGGTCGGCTACAAGGGTGCCTTCAAGCACGACCCTGTCTTCGACACCGATCGTCAGTCCGAGCTCACGACACTCTGGTCGGATCACCTCCTCGAACGGCCCGAGAACCACATGACCGGAGTGAGCTTCACACGCGGGGGATATCACCGCATCGGCAAACGGGTCACCCGAGGCGCCGGTGGCTACACCCTGCATCGGCCGGAGCACTGGATCTTCGACGGCACCGGCCTCGACTACGGCGACGTCCTCGGCGCCGGTGCCGCAATCGTCGGGTACGAATGTGATGGCTGCGACTTCACCTACCGCGACGGCCTCCCCTACCCGACCGGCACCGACGGCACCCCGACCAATTTCGAGATCCTCGGTTCCGCACCCGCGGCCCATTTCACGCGCACGACGGCGTCGCGGCCCCCCGCCCCGCACGAACCCGCCGAGGATGAGTTCATCGCCGCGCGCGTGTTCAACACCCGCGATCCAGCGGCCATCGACAGGATCGCTCACGGTCACGCCATTCTCGGTACCTACGTCTCGGTCGGCGGTGGCACGGTCATCACGTCAGGGTCGACGGACTGGGTCTGGGGTGTCGCCGAACGAGATCCGCTCGTCGAACGGATCACCTGCAACATTCTCGACCGGCTCGCCGGCGACGCGCCGATCGACTCCTGAGCGGCGGCTCGGTGGGTCGGGCCGAAAGCTCGCGTTCTACGGTGACCCACATGGCGAGCACGAACTCCGACGTCCCGGTCATCGATCTCACGGCCAACGGCGCCTTCGGCGGCAACCATCCGTGGGCGCAGTACGCCTGGCTGCGCGAGCACGACCCGGTGCACTGGCACGACGAGACCGACGGGCCCGGATTCTGGGCAGTCACGCGGTACGCCGACATCCGTACCGTGAGCCGCCAGCCGAAATTGTTCAGCTCGGCCGAGCGCGGCGTGATGTTGGCCGAGGCAGACGACATGGGCCTCATGATCCAGCGCCAGATGATGCTCGTGATGGACCCTCCGGAGCACGATCGCTTCAAGCTGCTCGTGAGCCGGGGATTCACCCCGAAACGAGCCGAACTGCTGAGGGATCGGATCCGTGAGCTGGCGCGCGAGATCATCGACGACGTGATCGAGCGCGGCGAGTGCGACTTCGTGCACGACATCGCCGGCCGCCTGCCGTCGGGCCTGATCGCCGAGCTGATGGGAATCCCACGCGAGGACGGCGAGCGGCTCTACGAGCTGACGGAGCTGATGCACACCACCGACCCCAGCGTCGCGTCGCCGGAGCAACGCGGTGCGGCCACGCTCGAGATGCTGTCGTATGCATCTGAGGTTGCGGCGCGCAAACGCGTCGAGCCAGGCGACGACATCGCCTCGGCACTGGTGCAGGCCGAGGTCGACGGGGTCGGTCTCACCGATGGCGAGCTGCAGTGGTTCTTCCTGCTGCTCGTCAACGCTGGAGGCGACACCACTCGCAACCTGCTGGCGTCGGGGATCCAGCTGCTCTTCGACCATCCCGACCAGCGGGCCCGACTGGTGGCCGATCTCGACGGGCTGCTCGGCACGGCCGTCGAGGAGATGTTGCGCTACACCTCCCCCGTCATCGACTTCCGCCGCACGGCCATGGACGACACGATCCTCGGCGACCAGCCGATCGCCGCCGGGGACAAGCTGTTGGTGTTCTACGGCTCCGGCAACCGCGACGCCGACGTGTTCGTGGATCCCGACGCCTTCGACGTGGGCCGCGACCCCAACCCCCACATGGCCTTCGGTGGAGGCGGACCGCACCTGTGCCTCGGGCTGCACGTGTCGCGCATCGAGATCGCAGAGATGCTTCGGGAACTGCTGACGCGGTTGCCCGCCCTCGCACCTGCCGGACCTCGCGAGCCCCTGGCCTCCAACTTCATCAGTGGCGTGCGAACCATGCCGGTGTCGTTCACCGCCGGATCACGCTCGACCGGCTGACTCGCCGGCCGGCGCCGTCCGGCCGGTCGTGTCCGTAACGAACTCGTTCCGGACACGACCAACCCAGATCAGTCGAGATCGAAGCGGTCGGCATTCATGACACGCGTCCACGCCGACACGAAGTCGGCGACGAACCGCTGACCACCGTCGCTGGCGGCGTACACCTCGGACAACGCTCGGAGCTCCGAGTTGGCTCCGAAGATGAGATCGACGCGGGTGGCGGTCCAGCGGGCGGCACCCGTCGTGCGATCGCGTCCCTCGAACAGATCCTCGGTGTCCGACGTAGCCGACCACTCGGTGCCCATGTCGAGCAGGTTCACGAAGAAGTCGTTCGTGAGGGTCCCGGGCCGGTCGGTGAGCACACCGTCGGTGGATTCCCCAGCGTTCGCACCGAGGACTCGGAGGCCGCCGACGAGCGCTGTCATCTGCGGAGCCGACAACGTCAGCATGAACGCCTTGTCGAGGAGCAGGTGCTCGGCCGCGAGGTCGCTGCCCTTCTGCAGGTAGTTGCGGAAACCGTCAGCACGCGGTTCGAGCACCGCGAACGACTCGACGTCGGTCTGTTCCTGCGAAGCGTCCGCACGTCCTGGCGTGAACGGAACCGTCACGTCGTGACCGGCGGCCTTCGCCGCCTGCTCGATACCCACGCCGCCGGCGAGCACGATCAGGTCGGCCAGCGAGACCGCCTTGCCACCAGCGGCTGAACCGTTGAAGTCCTGCTGGATGCTCTCGAGTGCGGCGAGCACACGCGACGTGCCCGACGTGACGTTGATGTCCCACTCGATCTGCGGCGAGAGCCGGATCCGGGCGCCGTTCGCTCCACCGCGCTTGTCGGTGTCGCGATACGTCGACGCAGAGGCCCACGCCGTCGAGACGAGCTGCGAGACCGACAAGCCGGCGTTGGCGATCTTGCCCTTGAGGGCGGCGACGTCGGCATCATCGATCAACGCATGGGTGACGGCGGGGATCGGGTCTTGCCAGATCAACTCCTCGTCGGGCACCCATGGTCCGAGGTAGCGGACCACGGGGCCCATGTCGCGGTGGAGCAACTTGTACCACGCCCGGGCGAACGCATCGGCCAGCTGGTCGGGGTTCTCGTAGAACCGTTGTGAGATCTCCTTGTACACCGGGTCGATGATGAGTGCGATGTCGGTCGTGGCCATCATCGGTGCAGTCCGGCGCGATGGATCGTGCGCGACCGGCACAGCCTCCTGGGCCTCCGGGTTGGTCGGCCGCCACTGCTGGGCACCCGCGGGGCTGCGCGTCAGCTCCCAGTCGTAGCCGAACAGATTCTCGAAGTAGCCGTTGTCCCACTGGATCGGATTGTTGGTCCACGCACCCTCGAGTCCGCTCGAGATCGTGTCGTCGCCGCTACCGGAGCCGAAGCTGCTCTTCCAGCCGAACGCCTGCTGCTCGAGCGGGGCTCCCTCGGGTTCGAGGCCGACGTTCGCGTCGGGATCGCCGGCGCCGTGCGCCTTGCCGAACGTGTGGCCACCGGCGATCAGCGCGACGGTCTCCTCGTCGTTCATCGCCATGCGGGCGAAGGTCTCGCGGATGTCGCGGGCCGACGCCATCGGGTCGGGATTGCCGTTGGGGCCTTCCGGGTTCACGTAGATGAGACCCATCTGGACCGCTCCGAGCGGGTTGGCCAACTCCCGGTCACCGCTGTAGCGCTGATCTTCGAGCCAGACACGCTCGGGCCCCCAATAGACATCGTCCTCGGGAGCCCAGATGTCGGCACGGCCGCCGCCGAACCCGAACGTCTTGAGCCCCATGGTCTCGATCGCACGGTTGCCGGCGAAGACCAGGAGATCGGCCCAGGAGATCTTCTGGCCGTACTTCTGCTTGATCGGCCACAGCAGTCGCCGGGCCTTGTCGAGGTTCACGTTGTCCGGCCAGCTGTTCAGCGGGGCGAACCGCTGAGCGCCAGTGCCGCCGCCGCCGCGTCCGTCTGCGATTCGATACGTGCCTGCCGCGTGCCAGGTCATGCGCACGAAGAACCCGCCGTAGTGGCCGTAGTCGGCAGGCCACCATTCCTGGGAGTCGGTCATCACGGCGTCGACGTCGGCGGCGAGCGCGTCGAAGTCGAGGCTGTTGAACTCAGCTGCGTAGTCGAAATCGGCGCCCAGCGGATCGGACGACGGGTTGTTCTGCCGGAGGATCCGCAGGTTGAGGCTCTCGGGCCACCAGTGCTGATTCGCGGTGATGCCGACTGCGTGTTGGGTCGCACTCATCACGGGGCACGTCGCTGTCGACGGCTCATCGCTCGTGGTGACCGTGCCGTGCTCTTCGTTACTCATGTCTCTCCTCTAGGGCTTTGTTGCTGCGGTGTGAACGTGATGTCGTTTGCTGACATTGAGGACACAGTCCCCAATAGTTGACTTCGGCCTCGTCGATCTCATACCCGAACTCGTCTGACGGGGTGAGACACGGCGTTGCGCCCAACGCGCAGTCGACATCCAAGACGAGACCGCATGTCCGGCAGATCAAATGATGATGGTTGTCACCGACGCGTGTCTCGTACCGGGCTGCCGATCCCGAAGGTTGGATGCGTCGCAGAAGGCCCTTCTCCGACAGAAGGGCCACGACGTCGTATACCGCTCGACGCGAAATTGCGCCGATCTCGTTTCTGACCATCTCGACCACGTCATCGGCGGTGGCGTGGGGCCGAGCCGACAACGCGCGGAGCACGGCGAGGCGCTGTGCGGTCACCTGAACCCCCCGTTGCCGGAGCAACTCGATCGGCTCGGTTCCCACGGCACTACTATGTGCGCGATTCTGCACCATGTAAAGTCCCTCGGACAGAAAACACCGGATTCGCTCCTGATTTCTGGAAATTCCCACCGCGCCGACGCTCCTGGTCGGTGAGCGGTCGGCGGTGGGACCGGACTCGTCGACCGAGGAGGCCCCGTGAGCGCCGCGGTCAGCCGCGGTCGCTCAGGTCGTATTCGGCCATGTAGTACGGGTGGTCGGCGTCGTACGTGGTGAGACGCTTCGCCTCCGCCACCCGGCCGATCGGCCGCACATCCTCGCCCACCCGGTCGAGTCGCGCGTCGCCGATCGATCGACGCGCCAGCTCCGCACGAGCCGAGAGTTCCGCGACCACGTCGGGGTTCGCGTCGGCGAGGTCGGTGGTCTCGCCGATGTCCTCGTCGAGGTCGTAGAGCTCGCACATCTCGACGCCGCGCTTGGCAAAGTGCAGCTTCCACCGACCGGAGCGGATCGCTTCGAGGTCGTTCATCCAGTAGTAGAGGAACTCGGTACGTGGCGACGACGCCGACTCGTCCAGCAGGACAGCACTGACATCTCGACCGTCGAGCGTCCGATCGGGCACCGGCGCACCGCAGCAGGCTGCCAGCGTCGGGAGCAGGTCGATCGACGAGACGACCTCCTCGCTCACCCGACCCGCCCCGATGCGAGCCGGCCACCGCACGATGCCCGGCACCCGTTGGCCGCCTTCCCACGTCTGTCCCTTCGTGCCCCGCAACGGAGCGTTGCTGCCCCCGTGGGGCCGGCCGTCGCCCCCGACGGGGACGGGGTCGTTGCCGAGCGAGCCGTTGTCGCTCGTGAAGATGACGATCGTGTCGTTGGCGATTCCGAGTGATTCCAGTTCGTGCATCAGCACCGATGTCGCCCAGTCGATCGACTCGACCGCCGCCCCGTACACACCGTTGGCGGACTGCGCGGCGAAGCGCTCCTGCACGTAGATCGGGGTGTGCACGTACATGTGCGCGAAGTAGAGGAAGAACGGCTCGTCGCGAGCCGAACGCATGAACCGCACCGCCTCGGTCAGGTACCGCTCGGTGAGTGACGCCTGATCGGGCTGCTGCTCGACCACGTCGTCGTCATCGAGCAGCGGCAGCGGCGGGAGGTCAGGGAAGAACGACGGCGTGTCGACCTGGCGACCCATGTCGTTGCTGTAGGGCAACCCGAAGTAGTGGTCGAACCCATGGCGGGTCGGTAGGAACTCGGGTTGGTCGCCGCAGTGCCACTTGCCGACCATCTGGGTGCGATAGCCGACGGCCGAGAGCATCGAAGCGAGGCTGACCTCCGACGGCGACAGGCCGACGGCATGGCCGGGGAACAGCACCGGGATCCCGTCGAACGAACCGAATCCGATGCGCGGCGGATAGCAGCCCGTGAGCATCGCACCGCGAGACGGTGAACAGACCGGCGACGCCATGTAGAACGAGTCGAAGCGGATGCCGTCCGCTGCCAACCGGTCGATGGCCGGGGTCTTGTTGACCGCCGACCCGTAGCAGCCGAGATCGCCGTAGCCGAGGTCGTCACAATTGATCAGGACGACGTTCGGTCGGGAGTCGTCTCGGTGAGTGGGTTCGGTCACGCCGGCACGGTACTGCGCGGTGGCGAAGCGGATCGGACCGACGAGTTCGATATGCCGTCAGCCCACCCGCCACGTGCACAGCGTCTCGTAGCGGGCACCAGCCGGCCCGAGACGGCTCTGCACCAGTGCGACCTCGTCGACGTCGAAGTCTGTGCTGATCGGCGAGCCGATCGTGCGAGGCAGCGCCACGTCGGACTTGACGCGAGCGAGCGTGAGGTGGCCGATGAACCGCTTCCCCGGCGGCTCCCCGATGCCGGCGGTGGCATGTGCGATCATCGCCGCCAGTTCGTCGAGCCCGTCGACCGGGACCACCAGCATGCGGGGCGGCAGTACGTCGACGGCGGGACCGAGCACCGCCGTCGCGCTGCGCATCGCGAGATCGTCCATCGCCGCTGCGACCTCGGAGGGGTCGGACTCCCCGAGGAACCGCAACGTGACGTGCCAGTTCTCCGGTGGCACGAACCGCACCCCGCGCTGGTCCTTTCGTCGAAGCGCCGCGAGGGCTTCGACCACCTCCTCGGTCGGCCACGCCGCGAGGAACAGCCGCAACGTCATTCCGGACGGTGACCCTCGCGACCGGTCATGTGGTCATTCGACGACTTCGGACACCTGCATCACGGGCTCGATGTTGGTGTAGTTGGCGACGTCGGCCATGACGGCGGCGGTCTCCGGCTTGCCGAGCGCACCCTGGAACGCATCCATCGAGTCGAAGTAGAACGTCACCGACGCGACCGCCGGGCCGCTCACGCCCTTGTCGATCTCGGTGCGCACCGGGTTCCACGCCCCGGCCGCCAGCGGAACGTGGCTGGTCGCGTAGTACTCGTGGTCGAAGGTGCTTCCTTCGCCGGACGGATAGGTGACTTGGACCTTGATCATCGTCGGAACGTAGCACCGGGTCTGCTCCGGCCCCGACCCGGCCACTACTCGACGAGGTGCGCCAGGCGCGGTCCGAGGTCCCCTCGGCCGGTCACCTCGATCCGTTCCAGTTCGAGCCACGACGCCATGGTTCGCAGCTCGGCCAGCAGTTCATCGGCGACCTCGGCCTCGTTCGTCGCAGGCTCGGTCCAGGCACTCTGCACCAGCAGCGAGCCACGCGCACGGTCCGCCTTCAGATCGACGCGGCCCACGATCTGGTCTCCGAGCAGGAACGGCAGCACGTAGTACCCGTACTGGCGCTTCGGGGCCGGCGTGTAGATCTCGATCCGATAGTGGAAGTCGAAAATTCGCAGCGCTCGATCTCGGTTCCAGACGACCGGGTCGAACGGGCTGAGGAGGGCTCGCGCACGGACACGGCGCGGGAGCTTCGCATCCGGGTGCATGTACGCCGGTTGGCCCCACTCCCGCACGGTCACGGGCAGGAGCCGACTTTCCTCGACCAGTTCGGCCAAGGCCAGCCTCGAGGCGGTCGGCTTCATGCGGTGGTAGTCGCACAGGTCCTTGATCGTGCCGACGCCGTGGTACTTCGCCGCGAGCACCAGGAGTTCCTTGCGCGCCTCGTGCTCCGGAAGGGCCGGGCGTTCGAGCGCAGCGGCCGGGATCACCCGCTCCGGGAGGTCGTACACGCGGGCGAAGTCCTGCGGTCGGCGGCGGGCGGTGAGGCGGCCGTCAGCGAACAACGACTCGAGCGCCAGTTTGCCGTCGTCGTGGTCCCACCAGGTTCCCTTCTTGCCGACTCGGGCCTTCAGGTCGGCCGCCACGAGCGGACCACCGGTGGCCACCCGTTCGTAGACGTCCTCGATGTAGTCGGCCCGCTCGGCCTCCCAGCGCCGGAATCCCGGCCAACGGCGCGGCTGGTTCATCCTCCACCGGAACAGGTGGTACTGCTCGCTCGGGACGAGGCTGGCTTCGTGTACCCAGTACTCGAACAATTCGCCGTCACGACTCGCGTCGGGGATCAACGAACGCGGATGCGCCCCGAGTCGGGCGAACAGCGGCAACTCCTGGCTGCGCACCAGAACGTTGACCGAATCGATCTGGATGAGACCCATCCGATCGATCACCCGTCGCAGGTGTCGCCGGTCGACGCGCCCGGAGGGCCGAGGCTCAGCGAAGCCCTGCGCCGCGAGCGCCATCCGCCTCGCCTGCGCGTTCGAAAGGATGACGGTCACGCGGCGTGGGTCAGAGGTTGATGATGAGCAGACCGGCGATGGCGCCGATGACCAGCACGCCGATGAAGATCAAGCCGATGGTGGAGCCGAAGTCGACCTTCTTGTGGGTCTCGTGCTCCCATTGCTGGTTGGCCGGCGAACCGACCTTCGGCAGGTGCTGCGGGTGGTCGTGCCCCTTGCGCGGCTTGCTCTTGCTACTTCCCATGACCGGACACCCTACGAGGACGGGAATGACGATCGCCGGACTCGGGTTGACGGCACCATGAGCGACGGCCACACCATCACGATCACGCCCAGCGGAGTCCACGTCGAGGTCGCCCTCGACGGCGAGATACTCGCTTCCTCCGACCGGGCGCTTCGACTCGAGGAGACCGGCCTGCCAGCGCGCTACTACCTGCCCAAGGACGACGTCCGGATGGATCTGCTCGAGGCGACGACGTTCCACACGACCTGTCCGTTCAAGGGCGAGGCGTCGTACTGGTCGGTGACCGTCGGTGGCACGAAGCACGACGGCATCGTCTGGGGCTACGAGACCCCGATCGACGCTGCGAGCGACATCGCCGGCCATCTGTCGTTCTACCCCGATCGGACCCAGATCTCGGTCGACGGGTCGGGCCTCTCGTAGCGACGACTCGCGCCCTCTACAGGGCGGCGACGGGGATGCGCAGTCGGTGGGTCGGCTCGGCGACGAGCTCGACGAAGTGACCGATCAAGTGGTGCGGGGCGCCGTGGGTGATCTCGACCATGGCATAGCTACCGGTGCGCACCGGGCTCGGCGGGGTGAAGTGCACCAGCTTGTTCTGTCGGGTTCGACCGCTCGTCACCGACGGATCGCGCTTGCTCGGACCCTCGACCAGCACCTCTTCCACTCGCCCGACTCGAGCTTCGTGCTTGAGGAGCGCCGACCGCTCGACGACGACACGGAGCCGTTGGAAGCGCTCGCTCACGAGCGCCGGGTCGACGAAGTCGGCTTCCATGTCGGCTGCCTCGGTGCCGGCGCGGGGCGAGAAGATGAACATGTAGGCGTAGTCGTACTCGGCAGCGGCCGCCACCTCCATCGTGCGCTGGAAATCGGCCTCGGTCTCGCCGGGGAAGCCCACGATGATGTCGGTCGACACGGCGAGGTCATCGACCGTGCGCCGGCCGTCTGCGAGACGTTCGAGGTATCGGTCGGCGGTGTAGCCCCGGTGCATGAGAGCGAGCACGCGATCACTTCCCGACTGCAGCGGATAGTGGAGGTGTTCACACGCCGCCGCGGAATCTGACATCGCCGCGAACGTCTCCGGACGCATGTCCTTCGGGTGGGGACTCGTGAACCGGACGCGACGGATTCCGTCGATCGACCCGACCGATCGGACGAGGTCGGCGAACAGCGGGCGGAGCTTGGCTGAACCGTCTCCGCCCTGGCGGGCGGCGAGCTGAAGGTCGCGTCCGTAGCTGTTGACGTTCTGGCCGAGCAGCGTGATCTCGGTGACACCCTGAGCGGCAAGCTCCTCGACCTCGGCAACCACCTGGTCGAACGGTCGGCTCATCTCGACGCCACGGACCGCCGGCACGATGCAGAACGCACAGCTGTTGTCGCAACCGATCTGGATCGTCACCCAGGCGTTGTACGACGTCTCACGTCGTGCCGGTAGCGCCGACGGGAACATTGCATGGTCGTCGATGACGGCTTCCTGCAGGATCTCGGTGATCGGGCCCTCGGAGGTCTCCGCTTCGCGGAGAAGTTCGGCCGCGCGGTGCACGTTGTGCGTTCCCATCACGACGTCGACGTGGCCGGCCTTGGCCGCCACCAGTTCCTGATCCTTCTGAGCGAGACAGCCGGACACGACGATCTGGCGGCCGTCCTTCTTGCCCTTCCAGGTCTTGAGATGTCCGAGATTGCCGTACAGCTTGTTGTCGGCGTTCTCCCGGATACAGCAGGTGTTCAACACGACGACATCGGCATCGGATTCGGACTCGGCCCGGATGAGACCGTCGGCCTCGAGAAGGCCGGCAATCCGTTCGGAGTCGTGCTCGTTCATCTGGCACCCGTAGGTGCGCACGATGTAGCTCCGAGACATGGGTGTCGAGGCTACTGGCGAGTGCTTCTCGACCGGTATCGTCCGGGCGTGCTCGCGATCCTTCCCATCTCCACCACGTACCAGATCTTCGGATTACTCCACGTGCTCGCTGCCATCTGCGCGTTCGGACCACTGTTCCTGTATCCGCGGATGCACCGCGCCGGAGAGACCCAGTCGATCGCCAAGATGCACATGCACTTCGTGTTCCCGTCCCTCGTCGTGCTCTGGGTGCTCGGCATGGGCATGGCCGGCATCGGCAAGTACGACCTCGCCGAAACGCAGTGGGTGTCGGCGGCCATCGTCGTGTGGCTGGTGAGCCTGCTCGTGAGTTGGTTCCTGATCCGGCCCTCGATCTCCGACGCGAGCGAGGCCGCGGGCAAGAAGATGAATGCAGGAATCGGTGTCACCCACCTCACGCTGATCGTCGGGTTGTGGCTGATGATCTTCCAGCCCGGCGGCACCACCCTCAAGTAACGGGCCGGCGCTGCGCGTCAGCTGAGCTGCATCAGGCCGTTGGCGTCGTTCGGATCCAGCGGGTTGTGGGCGATCTCCCACAGATGCCCGTCCGGGTCGGCGACGTACGAGGAATAGCCACCCCAGAACACGGCCTCGGGCTGCTTCACCGCAACTGCGCCGGCGCTCACCCATTCGGCGAACACCAGATCGACTTCGTCACGCGAGTCGCAGTTCAGCGCGAGCGTCACTCCGCGGAACGATCGGTCGTGTGACGTCGCTCCCCCGCTGACCGACGACCCCACATCGTCGGCGAGGGCGGCGTGGCCGTACAGGGCCAGCACCGACCCCTGCATCTGGAAGAAGCTGATGTCGTCCGAGCCGGATGTGCGACGCCACCCGAGCGACTCGTAGAACTGCGTCGATCGGGCGACATCGGCGACACCGAGCGTCACCAGCGTGAGGCGTTGCGGAACGGTCATCGACTCATCCGGACGTCGGTGTTCAGAGATCGGCGCCGAGATCGATCGGTGCCTCGTCGGCCTCGGTGAAGACCTCGTTGGCTGCACCCTCTGGCTCCTTCAGGCCGGCGGCGATCAACACCTTGTCGCTGATCTCCATCATCACCTCGGGGTTCTGCTTGAGGTACGTCTTGGCGTTCTCCCGACCCTGACCGAGCTGCTCACCTTCGTAGGTGAACCACGCGCCCGACTTCTTGACGATGCCGAGGTCGACCGACAGGTCGACCAGCGAGCCTTCGCGGCTGATGCCCTGGCCGTACATGATGTCGAACTCCGCCTGACGGAACGGCGGTGACACCTTGTTCTTGACGACCTTCACCCGGGTCCGGTTACCGACCACTTCGGCGCCGTCCTTCAACGACTCGATACGGCGGATGTCGAGGCGGACCGACGAATAGAACTTCAACGCCCGCCCACCCGGCGTCGTCTCGGGCGAGCCGAACATCACACCGATCTTCTCGCGGAGTTGGTTGATGAAGATGATGATCGTGTTGGTCTTGCTGATGTTGCCGGTCAGCTTGCGGAGGGCCTGGCTCATCAGGCGGGCCTGGAGACCGACGTGGGTGTCGCCCATCTCGCCTTCGATCTCGGCGCGAGGCGTCAGCGCGGCGACCGAGTCGACCACGATCACGTCGATCGCACCGGACCGGCAGAGCATGTCGGCGATTTCGAGCGCCTGCTCACCCGTGTCGGGCTGGGAGATCAGCAACTGATCGACGTCGACACCGATGGCCGCAGCGTAGATCGGGTCCATCGCGTGTTCGGCGTCGATGTAGGCGCACACACCACCGTTGCGCTGGGCCTCGGCCACGACGTGCATGGCGAG
The DNA here is from genome assembly GCA_031398325.1 of Actinomycetes bacterium. GTDB lineage: Bacteria > Actinomycetota > Acidimicrobiia > Acidimicrobiales > Ilumatobacteraceae > Sva-07. Next base: position 12,492 of record JANNNB010000257.1, on the reverse strand, counting down.
CGTCGACTTACCGGACGACTCCGGGCCGTAGATCTCGGTGATGCGGCCACGGGGCAGGCCGCCGATACCGAGCGCCAGGTCGAGGGCGAGTGCACCCGTCGAGATCGCCTCGATGTTCATGTTCGTGCGTTCGCCCAACTTCATGATGGCGCCCTTGCCGTACTGCTTGTCGATCTGGGCGAGCGCCATCTCGAGGGCCTTGTCGCGGTCACGGTCGTTGCTCATTGCGCTGTCTCACTTTCGATGGGGACACTCGGTGGACCTGGCGGTCGATGTCTGGGAGTTCGGTGTTCGGATGTTGCTTCGGACAGTACGGAGGGGGTGTGACACTCTCGGTGAACGCACTCGTTGAGCTCACGTGCTCGGCGAATGACACGAGTGTAACTGACGAACAGTCGTTCGTTCAAGCATCTCCGGAACGAACAGTCGGTGAGGCACGGCCGTGTCCAGTGAGGGTCAGCCGATGGGGGTCAGTCGTCCGACGGCTCGAGCAACTCGAAGTCGTCGACGGTGACCGGCCGCATCGCGATGTCGAGCGCCTGCCACATCGTGTAGGACACGGGATAGAGAACGATCGGCAGGAGCACGGCGCCGACACCGAGCACAGCGAACATGGGCGCGACCTCCACCTCCGGCCACGTGACGATCACCATCGCGGCGAGGACGAGGAGCAGCGGGCCCAGCGTGATGATCGCCGCCATCGACGCGGCACCCAACTCGTAACCGACGTCGCCACGCCTCCACCGCAGGCCGCACGATCGACAGCGCTCCTCCTTGTGGAACCATCCGACGAAGAAGGCGTGGCGGCCACCACACCACGGACACGCTCGCCGCGCCCCGCGGAAAAGCATTCGTCGCAGGCTCGGGCGCGTCACGGCGACCAGGCTATGGCGGTCGACTCCGGACCCGAATCAGGGCAATGCCCGAGAAATTTGCCAGACTCTCCCGGTGCGGCGCTCACTAGCAGGGATTCTGCTGATCATCTCAACGGTGTTGTTCGCCGCATCGATCAGTGCGTGGTGGCTCCAGCGCGTCGCATTCACGCCCTCCACCGACACCGACACTGCACTCGCGATCCTCGGCGACAAGGAGATCCGCGAGCAGATCGCGACGATCGTGGCGAGCGCCACGGCACCCGAGACCGGTCAGTCACCCACCGAACTGAAGGAGTTCATCCAGGACATCTCGCGGATACCCGCTGGTGCCGACCTGATGGCGGACTTCGTCGCCGACGCGCACTCGCGGCTGATCGGCGAGCACCCCGATCCCGTACGGATCGATGCACAGCACCAGGTTCAGATCGTTCGCGACGAGCGCGTCGGCGAGATGGCGTCGATCACGCTGCCCGTCCAGGAAGCCGGTGCACTCGCGGTCGTCGATCGGGTCGCCGGGTGGATAGCGCTCGGCGGTGCGGTAGGCGGACTCGTCATCCTCATCGTCGGAGTGATCATGCGCCCCGAACGCGGTGAGTTCACTCACGCGCTCGCCATCGGGCTCGTCGCCCTCGCGGTGCTCATCGTCCTCTTCGGCTACATCGTTCCCGCCGTCGTGCTGCCCGCACTTTCCGACGGCAGTTGGATGGGACTGTTCCCGCGTCTCGCCAACGATTCCCTGATGGCCACTCTGGGCATCGCCGTCGTGTCGCTGCTCCTCGCGGCCGCGATCACGCTCGGCACGACGAGTGTCCGCCAGCGGCGGCAATGGTCGACACCGCTCTCGGTCGGTCGCTACCGCGACGACCGCAGCTGGTCGACACGCTGACCGACACCAGACGAAGTGCTTCCCCTGGGATTCGAACCCAGAACCAATGGATTAAGAGTCCACTGCTCTGCCATTGAGCTAGAGAAGCGCAGCCGGACAGGGTACCGAGCGAAACCGCGCTTTCACGCCTCGCCCGACACCCTGTCAGGTCATCGCATTGCTGCGTTGGGGTGGCCAAGGGGACTTGAACCCCCAACCGCCAGGATCACAACCTGGTGCTCTACCTGTTGAGCTATGACCACCATGGGAGCGAACAGTCTGCCAGGTCAGGGCACCAGCGCCACCTTGCCGGCGACCTTTCTCGCTGCGAGATCCGCAAGCGCCCGCGCTGCCTCGGCCAGCGGATAGGTCGTCGGCTCGACAGGATGCAGGTCGCCGCGTTCGATCGCGGCGACGACGTCAGCGAGCATGGCCCGGTCGGCTGACCGGTTGCGGCCGGCCCACGCGCCCCAGTCGACGCCGGTGACCCGTCGGTTCCGAAGGAGGACCTGGTTGGCCGGCAGGCTGGGGATGCCGCCCACGAATCCGATCACGAGGTACTGCCCGTCGTCACCGAGCGCACGCAGACACGTCGCTCCGAGGTCACCGCCGATCGGGTCGTACAGGTAGTCGACTCCACCCCGATCCGCCGACTCAGGGAACGACGCCGCGAACGCCTTCGCCGCGTCCTTCACACCGGCTGCGTCGAGCGTCGAGTTGTCGATGACCGCCTCGGCGCCGAGCTCCATCGCCAACGCACGCTTGTCCTCCGTCGACGCGCAGGCGATCACCCCCAGCCCGAACGACGATCCGATGTCGACCGCCGCAAGGCCGACACCGCTGCCCGCTCCCAGCACGAGCATCGTCTTGCCCGCACCGTCGACCACACCAGCACGCTTCCGCAGCGCGAACCAGCCGGTCATGTAACTCTGCATGAACGTCGCTGCTTGCCCGTCGCTCAGCTGCGGCGAGATGGGCACGACCTGCGCCGCTCCGACCACCGCCTCGCTCGCGAACCCGCCGAAGCCGACGTTGGCGAACACCCGATCGCCGATCGTCGCACCGCTCACGTCGTCCGCGATCTCACTGACACGACCGACGACCTCCATGCCCGGCACGAACGGCAACGGTGGCTTGATCTGATACTTCCCCTCGGCGATGATCCCGTCGACGAAGTTGACGCCGCAGGCCGACACGTCGATCCGCAACGTGCCCGGGCCGAGCGGCGGCGATTCGCGCTCGACGACGCGCAAGTCCTCGATCGGTCCGAACGTCTGACATTCGATCGCTGTGTACACGGCGTCTCCTCAGCCCCTCATCTTCGAACGCCAGTCGTCGGGCTTGATCCCGAGTTCCACCATTCGCTTCTCGGCCCACAATGGCACCTCGACCGCAGTACCGGTCTCGAGCTGCTGCACCCACTCCGAGTCCTCGGCCCACACGTGACACGTGTTGAGATTCACCCTCCACATGTCGTGCTGCTGAGCCGGCGTCGGCTCGGTCGGGGTGCCTCCGGCGTCGACCGCATTCGTTCCGGCCGCGGCGTCGGCGCCGAACTCGGCTGCGCGGAGCGACCAGACGCACTGCATCGCCACGGGGGCCATGGCCTGGATCAACGCCGTCGTGTGCGTGCAGCCGCGTGGACCACCGAAGAGTTCGCGCACCTTGTGCGTGAAGCCGCGCGCGATCGAGAGCCCGACCAGCTTGTCGTAGTGGCCCACGATGTCCTGGCACTGCCCGTGCGGGTGGACGTCGATCACCGTCCCCGCAGCGACGATCTCGAAGCTCGGGTACTCGACCTCGATGTCGATCATCATGTGATGGATCGTCAACGGGTTCGGATCTTCGGCGAAGTAGAGGCCCGTCGGCTTCTGGTCACGAACAGCCCCACGGATGAGCACCCGGGTCGAGCTGATCCGGAACGCCCGAACGCGATACTCACGGTCGTGGATCATGTCGAGTGGGCGACCCTGCTCGTCGAGCGGCTCGGGCGGCAGGATCGAGGAGACGTCCACCATCGGTGAGATTGCGCTGGCCATCGAAGCACGGTAATCGCCGCATCTCCGTGTCGCCCGAGCCGCGCGAACCCGGATGACACATGCCGCAACGATCGGCCAGACTGCCGCGATGGCTGATCGTCCGGAGCCCGCCCTCGACGTCGGCGATCTCGTCGGCACGCACGTCACGCTCGAACGGCTGCACGTCGAACACGTCGACGCCATCGTCGCTGCCGGCTCGGGCGACCGGTCGACCTTCGGGTGGACCGGTGTGCCCGACGGCGTCGCGCAGGCACAGGCATACGTGGCCGGGCTCGTCACCGACGCCGCACACGTGCGCTGTGCCCCGTTCGTGCAGCGACGCGCCGTCGACGCCGTGATCGTCGGGTGCACCCGTTTCATGTCGCCCGCCTGGCCGCTCGGCAGGCGCGATCCCGACGAGATCGAAATCGGCGGCACCTGGCTCTCGGCCGACGCTCAGCGGTCGGCGATCAACACCGAGGCCAAGCTCTTGCTTCTGACCTACGCGTTCGAGGTCTGGTCCGTGCGCCGGGTCGCGATCTGCACGGACGCCCGCAACGAACGAAGTCGAGCAGCGATCGAACGGCTCGGCGCAACATTCGAAGGCGTCCTGCGCCAACATCGCGCATCGACCGCAGCCGGCGAGGCCGGAAACCTCCGTGACACGGCGACGTACTCGATCACCACCGCCGAGTGGCCAATCATCCGGCGCACGCTCACCGCGAATATCGCCTCCAGATCGTGCTGAGCACCGGCACCAGCGGCCAGGCACGCTGGGCGGCGCGCCGGTAGGGTCGCCCGTCGTGCACACGGTGGACACCCACCCCCTCGGCGTCGCCCCCGCGATCGCCCCGATCATCGCCGTCGGCCTCGCGGCCGGGCTGCTCGGCGGGCTCTTCGGCGTCGGCGGCGGGCTGATCATCGTCCCGGGTCTGATGGCACTCGGCTTCGAACGCAAACTCGCTCACGGGACATCACTCACGGCGTTTCTGCCGATCGTGTTCGCGAGCGTCGTCACCTACCTCGCGCACGGCCACGTCGACTGGCCAGTCGCTCTGTTCCTGACCGTCGGGTCGATCGGCGGCGCGATCCTCGGCACCCGCCTGCTCGACGTGGTGCCGAAGCGCACCCTCACGATCGTGTTCGTCATCGCCATCGTGCTCACCGCGACGCGCCTCCTCCTCGACACGGAAACACTGGGCCGGGTCGAACTCAGCGCCGGCGACATGATCTTCCTCGTCGCAGTCGGCTTCATCGCTGGCACGCTCGCCGGACTGCTCGGCATCGGTGGAGGAATCATCACCGTGCCCGCCATGATGGTCGGACTCGGCCTCGTCGCCGTCGTCGCCAAGGGCACCTCGGCAGCGGTGATCATCCCGACCGCCATCATGGGAACGATGCGCAACCGCAGGACCGGAAACGTCGAAGTCCGCACCGCGGTGATCATCGGGCTCGCCGGCGTTCCGACCGCTGTCGTCGGTGGCATCGTGTCCGGCCATCTGAGTGACACGGTGTCGAACATCTCGTTCGCAGCGTTGCTCCTCGTCGTCGCGGCGATCCAGCTGCGCACGCTCCGGGAACCGATCGATCGGACCCTCGTCGCAGAGCAGGCCTTCGAGTAGCCGATGCTGGTCGCCGTGGTCAGCGCCCATCCCAGCGCGGACAGCTTCTGCCATCATCTCGCGGCGCGGGCGGTCGCAGGCTTGCACGCCGCCGGCCACCAGGTCGAACTCATCGACCTGTACGCCGACGGGTTCCGAGTCGCGATGACGGCCGAAGAGCGCTATGCGTACCACGGCGAATCGCCCATCTGCGATCCCCTGGTGGAGCGATACGCGGCCATCGTCCAGCACGCCGGTGCCCTGGTGTTCGTGTACCCGACCTGGTGGAGCACGCTGCCGGCGATCCTCAAGGGCTGGCTCGAGCGGGTGATGGTGCCGGGGGTGTCGTTCCGGTTCGACGAGCGGACGGGGAAGGTCAAGCCAGCCCTCGGCAACGTCCGGACCATCATCGGGATCTCCACCTACGGGTCACCACGTACGTACGTCCGACTGATGAACGACAACGGCAGACGCATCCTCACCCGCGCGTTGCGGGTCAGCTGCGGGCTGCGCACCCGAACGCGTTGGCTCGCGTTGTACGGCATCGACAGCTCGACCGAACTGGAGCGCTCCGAGTTCGCCGCCCGAGTCGAACGTTCGATGGCAGATCTCCGATGACCCGAGCACTCGTCGTGTACTGCCACCCCCTCGAGGACTCGTTCGTCGCGGCCGTCCGCGACCGCGCCGTCGCCGCGCTCGTGGCGGGAGGCGCCGACGTACGGGTCGACGACCTGCACGCCGAACGCTTCGATCCGACGTTCTCCGCTGCGGAACGCGCCGCACACCTCGAGTCCAGCGCCGATCCGACGATCCAGCGATACGTCGACAACCTCCTGTGGTGTGACACCTTGGTGCTCGTCTACCCGACGTGGTGGTCGGGTCAGCCGGCGATGCTGAAGGGTTGGATGGAGCGGGTGTGGGTCTGTGGAGTGGCGTGGGACCTGCCGGACGGGGCCGACCGGCTGCGTCCCCGTCTGAAGAACGTGCGTCGCCTGGTCGCCGTCACCACGCACGGGTCGTCGAAGTTGGTCAACGCCGTCGAGGGGGAAGCCGGTAAGCGGACCCTGACCCGAAGCCTGCGTGCGATGTGTCACCCACTCGCTCGTACGCAGTGGATCGCGATGTACGGCATCGACACCTCGACCGACGGTGAACGGGCGAAGTTCCTGGCGTCCGTCGACCGCAAACTCGCCCGCGTCGCCCGCCGCTGACCGCGTCCCGCGAGACTGCTCGGGGGACGTGACGAAAGTCCTGTGCACGGGGCCTTGTGATCGTGCGAACATTGACGGCCGGCCAGCGTCGGCCGATTGCACGAGGAGTCAACCCCCATGTCCGAAGTCATTCCGCCTGACGACGGCGCCCGCGCCCAGGGCACCAGCACGCTCGCCAAGATCGCTCGCTCGTGCGTGCGCCACCGATGGATCGTCATCGGTGCGTGGGTCGCACTATTGATCGTGATCAACGGCGTCGCGGGCGCGGTCGGCCCGGACTACCGCACCGACTTCACCCTCCCCGCCAGCGAGACGAAGGAAGTCCAGGAGCTGCTCGAGGCGAACTCCCCCGAGCGCGCGGGGTTCACGTCGCAGATCGTGTTCAAGGCTCCACAGGGGGTCGCCGATCCCGAGGTCCAGACGACGATGGAGGAGCTCTTCGCTTACGTCGCCGGGATCGACGACATCACCGTCACCTCGCCGTACGACTCGCCGCAACAGATCAGCCAGGACGGCACGATCGCCTTCGCCCAGATCGACATCGCCGACACCCGCTCCTTCAACGAGCTGGCCACCATCGGTGACGACATCATCGAGCAGGGCGACGAGCTCGGCACCGTCGAGAATCTCGAGATCGAGTACGGCGGCGACCTCTTCGCCGAGTTCGAGCTCCCCGAGAGCGAGGTGTACGGACTGATCGCCGCTGTGATCATCCTCATCCTGGCGTTCGGTTCGGTCCTCGCGATGGGCCTGCCGATCGGTATCGCCCTGTTCGGCCTCGGCGTCGCCTCCGCCCTCGTGTCGCTCGCCAGCAACGTCATCAGCATGCCGGACTTCACCACCGCCATGGTGGCGATGATCGGACTGGGTGTCGGCATCGACTATGCGCTGTTCATCGTCACCCGATATCGGGAGAATCTGAAACGCGGGGCGACCGTCGAGAACGCAGTCGTCGCCGCCATCGACACCAGTGGGCGCGCCGTGCTTTTCGCCGGCATCACCGTGATCATCGCGCTGCTCGGACTGCTGCTCATCGGGCTGGCGTTCGTCCAAGGCGTGGCCATCGCCTCCGCCCTTGCCGTGGCCATGATGATCGCCGCGTCCCTGACACTCCTTCCCGCCCTTCTCGGTTGGGTGGGCATGAGGATCGACAACACCACCTGGGCCGCACTGATCGCCGTCGGGCTCGGCGTCGTCGGAGCGTTCGTCGGCATCACCACCGGGACGAGCGCCATCTTCCTCGGCGGTTTCGTGCTGGCGTTCGTGTTCTTCGCGATCAGCTTCGCCATCAAGCCGCTCCGGCAGCTCGTGCCGCACCGCACGGAGAAGCCGAAGGAGGAGCAGGTGTGGTACCGGTGGAGCCGCTTCATCCAGCGTCGTCCCGCGCCGAGCGCCATCCTGGCTGCCGGATTCCTCCTGCTGCTGACGATCCCGCTGTTCTCCATCCGGCTCGGCTTCGGCGATGCCGGCAACTACCCCGAGGACACGACCGTCCGCCAGGCGTACGACTTGCTCGCCGAAGGTTTCGGGCCCGGCACCAACGGCCCGTTGTTCATCACCGTGGAGGGCGACGCTGCGTCGGACCCGGAACAGCTCGGCGTGTTCGTCGAGACGTTGAACAGCGTCGACAACGTGGCGTTCAGCCTTCCGAATCCCATCTCCGCAGATCTCGCGCTCGTCATCGTGTACCCCGAGAGCGCCCCCCAGGACGAGGCCACGTCGACGCTTGTCAACGACCTGCGCGACGAGGTGATCCCGGCATCTGGCGTCGACGCCATGGTTGGCGGGTTCACGGCCGGCTCGACGGACTTCGCCGCCTATCTCGCCGGGCGCATGCCGTGGCTGATCGGCGTGGTCCTGCTGCTCAGCTTCCTGCTGCTGATGGCCGTGTTCCGAAGCGTGCTCGTGCCACTCAAGGCCGTGGTCATGAACCTGCTGTCGATCGGCGCGGCGTACGGCGTACTGGTGGCGATCTTCCAGTGGGGTTGGGGCCGCGATCTGATCGGGGTCGACAAATCGGGTCCGATCGAGGCCTGGGTGCCCATGTTCCTCTTCGCGATCGTGTTCGGTCTGTCGATGGACTACGAGGTGTTCCTCCTGTCGCGCATCAAGGAGGAGTACGACCGCACCAAGGACAACGCGAGCGCGGTCGCTGATGGCCTCGCTGCGACTGCCCGGGTGATCACCGCGGCCGCCCTGATCATGTTCTGCGTGTTCGGTGCGTTCGCCCTCGGTGACGACCGCCAGCTCAAGCTCTTCGGGCTCGGCCTCGCGATCGCCGTACTGATCGACGCGACGATCGTGCGAATGGTGCTCGTGCCGGCGACCATGGAGCTGCTCGGCGACAGGAACTGGTGGATCCCGCGCTGGCTCGACCGTATCCTTCCGAACATCGACGTCGAAGGCCACGACGCCGACGTCTTCGAGAACGACCCGCGCAACGAGGAACTCACCCCCGTCTGAGGCCGGCAGCAAGGGGAGATGATGGGTGGACAATCGACCACTACATCTTGTGCTCCGACTGGCGGACTGCCCAAACAAGCTTCAGCGTCTTCCGATCACAAAAGGGTGGATGGGCTTGGCACTGCCCTCGAAGCCCACGAGGGATTCTGGACCTCGCAGTCGAGGCTGCGAAGGGCGCCGACGTGTCCGAACGTCACAACTGCGACCCGCACCGTCAAGCAAACCGGGGCTCAAGGACGGCGCCTAATCGGCAGATCCGTACGGGATGCATCAGGTTGCAGGATCAGACGTCGCCCGGCCTACTTGCTTTGCGTGTCGCGCCAGAGGTCTTCGTGCAAGTTGCCCACGTCCCGGCCGGTGAGTTCCCCGTCGGGTGCTTGCTCCATGAGCACCCACCGCGGATCCTCGTCCGCGACGTCGCCGTGAGGGGCCGTGTCATGTGACGTGCCGTCCGGTTCGTCGAGCAAGTAGACGAGGTCGAAGGCGAACTCATAGAGAGCGGCCACCAGTGCTTCGCGCATCTCAGCGACGTCGCCGCCTCTGTCGCGCACGTCCTCGACCGCGGCGAGTGTCGTGTCGAGGCTCTTGTCCATTCGGCGCCATACTCCTCTCAGGAGCAAGAACCGAGCGGTCTGCGCGATGTTCTCGCGCAGCTCGGAACCCGCCCATGAGGTCGGATCATCCGCTCCGAGCCGCCGAAGGCGGCCAGTCAGCTGTTCGAGCGTCTGTTCGTTCCATTGATTCAGCCAACTCGCGTTTGACGTCGTCACGCGGGCAGCTTGCCGGACGTGGAGCCCGCTTGCCGGACCAGGCGGCAGCTACGCATTGTCGCTCCGACCTGCTCGATACTCCCGGATCGATCCACCGACGATTCCCACGACGAGTACTGAGTACGGAATGCTCAGCGCAATCGCGAGCGGGCCCTTCGCGTCGGTGTTTGATGCTGAGACAACGACGCCGATGACTCCGAGAGCGAGCCCAACTACGAAGAGCCGGTCGTGAAGTAGCGGCCGTCGGAATACCCACCACCGCTTCTCTGCCACCTGAACACAATGCCCGACGCCCAGATAGATCGAAGCGAACACACAATGAACATTCGGCGTCGGGTCGAGCAGGTCCAGTCAGCCGGCCGTGCCGAGCGGTTCGCCTACAGCCCGGCCGGATGCTGCCGTCCTCGGGAAAGTCGCCCGCTTGCATTCGCACCGAATGCCCGATCGGCACCTGGTTGTCCACCGAGCCGAGCGGCAGATCGGCGCTACACCCTGCTCGTTCTTCAGATCGCTACGCAAAGCCCGGCATGGGCGGTCGACCTCGGTGCGGGATCATTCCGGCAAGACCGCTCGGGTGGTCCACGGCGAGCGCGTCGAGCAGTCGGTTGAGCGCGTCGACCGTGAGCAGCGCCACGGCGGTTCCCTCGCTGTCACCTGCGTCGGCAAGTCGGTCACGTAACAGCACGGCCCCTGCGAGTGCCTGCAAGAGGTCGTTCTCAAAGTCGTCTCCATTCGCATGATTCGACATGAGCGCATCGTGCCCGAACCGAGTCGCCAATGCCAGTGCCGAGCGGCACATAGGTGCTGGCTCGTTCAGCGATCGACGAGTCGTTCGAACCGTTGACGGGCTCCTTGACGAGTCATGCCGAGTTGAGCACCGATGACACCCCATGACAGTCCGGCACGGTGTGCGATGAGGGCTGCGGCTTCGATTCGCCCGTCCGCCTCGCGGCGTGCGGCCGCGGCGGCGCGCAATTCCTCGAGTGTTTGCGATGTCTCGACGTCGTAGTCATCGGCGTCGTCGAACGCAGCGACGATCGCTGTCGCCTCGGCTTCGGACAGATCCTTGGGGTGCTTTTGTGTCTTCATCGTCGATCACCTCGGGGCTCAATCATGGCTAGGTACTTGTCGCGTGCGCGCATGGCGTGGATGACGTAGTCGTTGTCGTCGGCGGCGAGCACTCCGACCTCGAGTAGGCGAGCGGAAGCGTCGGGGCCGATCAACATCGTGAAGTCGGGCTGGTGCGCGGTGGTGATCGCAGCGACGGCGTTGTTCACGACGTGGCGGATGTCGTCATCGCTTATCCCGTGCTTTCGCGCACTCGGCAGGATCTCCACTGCGACAACCTTAGTTGTCGCCGATCACGACAGCAACCCGCTCCCGTCGTGGTCGAGCAGCGAGCAGTTCGCCTAATACACGGGTGATGATTCGGGGTTTCGCAGGCTGGTCGGCTGGTGCTGGGAGCATCGGCGGATGAGCAACTTTCCTGTCCTGGTCCGGTCGGTGTCGCTTTCGGGTGAGGCCTCGTATGCGTTGGGTGATCCGCTCGTGGATCGCTATCTCGAGTTCGTTCGAGGTCGTTGTCGGCCGAACACGTTGCGAGCAACAGCGTTCGATCTGAAGACGTTCTTCACGGTCGTGACGAAGCCGCCCGTTGAGGTCAGCCCGGTCGATGTGTTCGACTTCTTGATCCATCAACGCGGTGACCGCAAGGTGGTGCGGATCGCGGATGGCGAGGCCGGGTTGTCGGCTCGAACGATCGCCCGCCGGCTGTCGTCGGTGTCGGGGTTCTACTCGTATCTGCTCGCACGCGGCGACACCTCGGTGACGGTGAACCCGGTCCCGCGTGGTCTGTCGACACGGAACAAGTCCGGGTCTCGGCGCACGACGACAGCACCGTTGGTGCGTGTCCCGCGGACGTTGCCGACGATCTTGTCACCGTCAGAGATCGACCGGTTGATCGCTGCGTTGCGCACGGATCGTGACCGGGCGATGATCCTCGCGATGGTCGTCGGCGGGCTGCGCCGCTGCGAAGTTCTCGGTCTCCGCCTCGCTGATCTGTGGGTCGGTGAACGGCGCCTGTTCATCGCCGAAGGCAAAGGTGGCCATCACCGGGTCGTGCCGATCGCGAACCGGTTCTTCACCGCCGCCGGGAACTACCTCCACGACGAACGCCCGAAGCCGTCGCCGACAGACCGGTTGTTCGTCGTGTTGAAGGACCCCGTCGCGGGCAACCGTTGTCCGCCGAAGGCGTGGACGAGATCCTCGACGGCGCCAGGCGTCGAGCCGGTCTGGAACGTGGGACGTGTCACGAGTTGCGGCACACCTGCCTGACCCGTCTTCGTGAAGCCGGGATGGCTTTGGAAGCCGTTCAAGCGCAGGCCGGGCATCGCTCGATCGAGTCGACACGGATCTATCTGCATCTGTCCAACGACTGGCTCGCCGGCGAGTATCAACGCGCCGCAGCGTTGATCGACGCCGACCAGGTCGCGGTCGCCGAGCTCCTCGCACTGCAAGAAGTGATCGGCTGATGGCCGCCACCCAACCCCGCCCCGAACGTGAACGGGCCGGCAGTCAGGCCCAGATCATGTGGGCAGAGATCGCAGCTCACAGCCCAAAAATGGTGTCGACGATGGCCCGCTATCTGGCCCAGGCAGCGACGTTCCTGGCGCCATTGTCCATCGACGTC
>JANNNB010000213.1:0-3976 GCA_031398325.1 Actinomycetes bacterium | reverse complement strand
GTCGGGTTGGGGGCTTCGATCGCTCTGTTGTGCGACGTGATCGTGATGGCCGACAACGCCGTGATCCGCGATCCGCACGTGCAGGTCGGTCTCGTGGCCGGTGATGGCGGCGCGGCGATCTGGCCGCTGCTCGTCGGCCCGTTGGCGGCCAAGCGGCACCTGATGCTCGGCGATCCGCTCGGCGCCCCGGAGGCGTTCCGGCTCGGCATCGCTGCCGAGGTCTGCGCGGCCGACGAGGTCGCAGCGACTGCGCTGACATGGGCGACGCGCATCGCTGCGCAGCCCCCGCTCGCCGTGCAGGGCACCAAGATCGCCGTCAATGCCCAGATCAAGCAGGCGCTGCTCACCAGTTTCGACCTGTCCACCGCGCTCGAACTCGGATGTTTCGTCTCGGCCGATCACGCCGAAGCGGTCGATGCGTTCGTCGAGAAGCGTTCCGCCACGTTCCACGGGAGATGACATGACCGACAGTGCAGGCCTCAGTCCGATCGACGCGATCATGACCACCCGGGCGATTCGACGGTTCACCGACGAGCCGGTGTCGGACGAGGAGATCGCGACGTGCCTTCGTGCCGCACAACAGGCTCCGAGCGGCGGCAACGTCCAACCCCAGCAGTACCTCGTCGTCACCGACCCTGCGCAGAAGGCCGCCATCGGAGCGCTCTACCGATCGTCGTTCGACCGCTACGAGAAGTCATTGCCCGATGCATCCGCCTTCCGCGACGAGGCGGCGGCCAGGTCGTGGACCCGTACCCGTGACGCCAGTCGGCATCTGGCCGATCACGTGCAGGACGCCCCGGCGATCGTGTTCTTCCTGCAGCCGATCATCCCGTGGGCACCCGCCGACGACGACGGCCCGATGGACATCGGCCGACTCGACGCGAGCGTGTACCCGGCCGTGCAGAACTTCTGCGTCGCAGCCCGCTCGCTCGGGATCGGTACGGCGCTGACGACCGTCATCCGGATCCATGCGGCCGAGGTGCTCGAGGTGCTGGGCGTCCCCGCCAACGACGACGGTTCGCCGCGATTCGAGATCGCAGCATGCATTCCGATCGGTCGGCCTGCCGGCAATTTCGGGATTGCGCCGCGCAAGCCGGCCAGCGCAGTGACGCACTGGAACACCTACGGCAACCGGCGTCGCGACTGACAGGGAACTCCGGGAACGTCCGCTCAGCTCGGCGAATTCGAGGTGCGGGGTGAACGTGACTAGCGTCACGTGCATGAGCACCATCAACTCGTTGTCCGACGTCGTTCGTGTGCACGGAGCGGGCATCCCCGACAAGGTCGCCCTCCTCCAGGCCGGCCGCGATCCGGTCACCTGGGCGCAGTTGCTCGAACGATCCGCCCGGCTGGCTCAGGCGCTCGCCGACGTCGGCGTCGGGGCGGACGATCGCGTGGCATTCCTCGACAAGAACGGGATCGAGCACTTCGACGTGTCGTTCGGCGCGGCGATGCTCAACGCGGTCAGCGTCGACGTCAACTGGCGCCTGGCCGCACCCGAGGTGCAGTTCATCGTCGACGATGCCGACGCGAAGGTGTTGATCGTCGGCCCCGACTTCGTGCCGATCCTCGACGCCATCGTCGACCAACTCCCGAAGGTGCAGAAGTTCGTCGTGATCGGCGGTCACCCGACCCACGAGAGCTACGACGACTGGGTGGCGCGGTATCCGGCCGACGACCCCGGCGTGCAGAGCACGAGCGACGACATCGCGTTCCAGCTCTACTCGTCGGGCACGACCGGCCGGCCCAAGGGCGTGATGCTGAGCAACCACAACCTCTTCGCGCTGTTGCCGATGGCGAAGGACATGTGGGGCATCAACGAGCACGCGGTGAACCTGGTGGCGATGCCGCTCTTCCACATCGGGGGCGGCGGCTGGGCGGTCGCCGGCATGTACGAGGGCGCCACGTCGGTGATCTTCCGTGATCTCGACCCGGCCGCGCTCATCAAGACGATCGAGGAGCAGCGCATCACCCACGGGTTCCTCGTACCGGCGGTCCTGCAGTTCATGCTCATGGTGCCGGGGGCGGCCGAGGCCGACTACTCGAGCCTCGACACGCTCGTCTACGGGGCCTCGCCGATCAGCGAGGCGGTCCTCGCCCAGTGTGTCGACACGTTCAAGTGCAAGTTCTGGCAGGCCTACGGGCTGACCGAGACCACGGGCGCCGTCGTCAACCTGTCTCCCGAGGACCACGACACCAGCGGCCCGAACCGGCATCGTCTCCGTTCCTGTGGCCTGCCCGGCCCCGGGGTGGAGCTGCGCATCGTCGGCGGCGAGGACGGCGCGACCGAGTGCGAGGTGGGCCAGGTCGGCGAGATCTGGATCCGGTCGCCGCAGAACACCGTCGGGTACTGGCACCTGCCGGAGGAGACCGAGAAGGCGTTCACCGACGACGGCTGGTTCAAGTCGGGAGACGCCGGCTACCTCGACGCCGACGGCTACCTCTACATCCACGACCGGGTGAAGGACATGATCGTGTCCGGCGGCGAGAACGTCTACCCCGCCGAGGTCGAGAACGTCCTGATGGCCCATCCGGGGATCGCCGACGTCGCAGTGATCGGCGTGCCGCACGAGAAGTGGGGTGAGACCGCCAAGGCGATGGTCGTCAAGGTGCCCGACAGCGACGTGACCGAGGCCGACATCATCGCCTACGCCAAAGAACGACTGGCGACCTTCAAGTGCCCGACGAGCGTCGAGTGGATCGACGTCCTGCCCCGGAACCCGAGTGGCAAGGTGCTGAAGAAGGACCTCCGCGAGCCCTACTGGGAAGGCCGCGAACGTCGCGTCGGCTGAGCCGTCCGACCCGACCACTCGACGTCATTCCACGTCTGCGACAAGAAGTTGGAGACCCGGTGCTCCGACTTCTTGTCGCAAACGACATCGAAGGGGCTCCGAGTCAGGTCGAGTCAGGTCGGGGGAATGTCGAGGAAGTCGATCATCGCCGGGAAGGCGGACCGGTCCTGGATCATGAAGATGTGGCCGCCATCGAAGACCTGCAGTCGCGCGCCGGGTATCCGGGATGCGAGCAGTTCGCTGTTGGTGAGCGGCGCGAGGTCGTCGTACCGGCCGGCGCAGACCAACGTCGGCGCATCGATCGACGGGAGTGACCCGACCACGTCGTGGCCCGCGCGTGCCGCCAGTTGACGGGCGAGGCCGGCGGCGGCTTCCGGCTTCATCTGGCGGCGTGCATCGGCGGCCATCTGTTCGTAGAACGGCCCGAGTCCGGGTATCGGCTCAGCGGCGTCAGGATCCCATCGCCGATCGGTGAGACGCATGCGGATCGCGAACGTCTCGTCGTCGCCGTCGATCGGAAGCTCGTGCAGCGGGTACGACGGATGATCCCCGCCCGGCGAAGTGCAGCACAGCACCAGCCTGTCGACGCAGTGCGGATGGCGGACCGCGAGGTTCAGCGCCACCATGCCGCCGAAACTGGTGCCGACGACGTGGGCCCGATCCCAACCGATCGCATCGAGGAGGCCGGCGGTGTCGTCCGCGTAGTCGGCCATCGTCGGCGCCCGGTCCTCGCCGCCCCGCGTCTGCCCGAGGCCACGCTGGTCGTAGGACAGCACCGTGAACGCGCGGGTCAACGGGTTGAGCGCAGGAGCTGCTCGACGGAGATCACCACCCGTGCCGCTGATGTTGAGCAGCGGGGACCCGTCGCCATGCAGCTCGTAGTAGATCTCGAGACCGTTGACGTTCGCTGTCGGCACGACGACATCGTTGCCGAATCCGGTCGCGCCGCTACGACCAGGCGTGTCGAAGCGGCCACTGGGCCGGGCACTCGTCACACCCGGTCCGTGCCCCCTCGTTCGATCGTGAATCGCCGGTAGCGTGGTCTGTCGTGTCTTCCAGCGACCTGAACCTTCTCGAGCACCCCGTGACCTCTGAAAATACTGCAACCGACGAGCCCACCACCGAGTCGATCGTCGAGGACGCCGCCCCTGCCCACACGGGCGAACTCCGGCATCGGTCCGACA
>JANNNB010000199.1:0-18385 GCA_031398325.1 Actinomycetes bacterium | reverse complement strand
GGCGGTAGACGAACGCGCAGCGGCTGAACACACCACCGCATCCGACGTCGTTCGCGAAGCACTGCGCCGCTACCTCCGAGCCGGTTGATCGACCAGCCTCCTGCTGACGGCCACCCGATAACACCGGACGCGATCCGCACCCCGACACCCACATATCCGGCGAAGTCGGTCGGCAACGAGCACCTTCGGACCGTCCCATAATGCCGAGCCTCGGAGCTCGAATCGCCATCACCTATGTGTTGTGCCGGTCGAGGACGCGCCATATCTGCAGATATTCCGGTGATCGACGTTCTTCGGGGCTGCGGTTCGAGACGGGTGGGGGATGACCGTCAAGGCGCCGCCGCCTCACCACTCCCGGGACAATGCAAGCGGTGAAGGCAGCGGCGCTCGCCAACCGAGTGGTGAACGCGGCGGTGGACGGCGACGGTGCCAGGCCCGGTCCCGAGGCGCCGCATCGCTCGCGATCTCCTCGCGAGTCGACGACGACAGATGACCACGACCGTCGCACTGCACGTCGAACGCCGTAGGACTTCTCACCGACGCGCTCGCGTCGGACGATGCCGAACGTCCGCATTGCGGGGCCGAATCCCCGAGCGTCATGGTCAATCTGCTCGAGG
Source organism: Actinomycetes bacterium (assembly GCA_031398325.1). Classification (GTDB taxonomy): domain Bacteria; phylum Actinomycetota; class Acidimicrobiia; order Acidimicrobiales; family Ilumatobacteraceae; genus Sva-07. The sequence goes on along the minus strand of JANNNB010000199.1, from coordinate 17,768 downwards.
TCGGCGGGTACGCGATGCGCGGCCGCAGGACAAGTCGGGCTCGAGGCGAGTTCGCACGACCTCCGCCACCACGCTGCCTCCCTGCTCATCTCTGCCGGGTGCTCGACGAGGGCGGTGGCGGTCGTTCCTCGGCCACACGAACGCGTCGGAGACGTCTAACACGTACGCCCATCTCTGGCCATCGGACGAGGGCCGGGTCGTCGCGGCGAAATCGACGACGCTCGCCGGGGTAACGTGCGCGAAGTGTGAGGGGACGGCCGCCGAGACGAGATGGCCTAACGCTCTGACCCGTACGTTACAAGGGTCAGAGGTTCGGCGGGAGCAGGCGGTTGACGTTCTGGAAGAAGAAGTACAGGGCGACGGCGAAGGGGACGATGCCGACGAGGGCACCAACCCAGTCACGCTTCGCCCGGCGGCTGATCAGGTATGAGCCGAGGCCGAGCAACGCGAGGACGATGCCCCACAGCGCGACCTGGCCGTTGGCGGTCGGGTCGCTGAACCAACCCTCGGCGAATGCGTCGGCGATCTCGGCGTCGATCGAATCCTCGGGCTCGGCGACGGGTTCGCTCGTAGCGGGTTCGCTGGTGGCGGGTTCGGTGGCCTCGGTCGAGGTCGCAGGCGTGGCTGCTGGGTCGGTCGTCGCGACGGGTGCTGCGGACGGCACCGCGCTCTCGACCGGAGCGACGATTGCGGGTTCAGCCGCTTCGATCGGATCGATCGGGCGGCCGTAGTTGAGCACGGCCTCGCCGACGGGATCGGACTGCGTCGGGTCGAGCTGACTCGTGATGACGATGCGTTCCCTCGTCGTCCACCTCGGGTGGCACGACGTGAGCGTGAGCGTCGACACGGTCGGGTCGGTCGTCGTGATCACCCGGTAGTCCTGCGGCGACACGATCTGCTGACCGGTCACGACGTACACGAAGCGGCCCGCCGGCGTGGTCGTGATGATCTCGTCGCCCCGCTGCAGCTGTTCGATGCTGTAGAACGGCTGTCCGTACGTGGTGCGATGGCCCGCGATGGCGGCATTGCCGAGCTGGCCGGGCAGGGGGGTCTCCGGGTAGTGGCCGGGGCCCTTCTTGAGGTCGCCCTTCTCCACACCGGCGACCACGATCCAATCGACGTCGATGCGGGGGATCTCGAGTCGGGCCATCGCGTCGCCCTCGTTGAAAACGGGAATGCTCTGCTCCGCGGCCGGGACGGCGTCTGACACGGAGGACACGGGTGGGACCTCGGCCGGGGCGCTCTCGACAGGGGCAGCGACCGTGGTCGGCGGAAGCGTCGGCGTCGTACCTGCGAGCAGGTTGTCGAATTCGCTCTCGAGCGAGTTCTGGGCCCGAGCGGTTTCGATGCCCGTGCCCCAGAGTTGGTACGCGACGAAACCGAACAGCAGAAGGCCCGTCGCGATGAGAACCTTGCCCAGACCACCGACGAAGAAGCGCCAGTCTCGGGGCTGCCTGGGGCGGTCGAACTTGCGAAGTTTGCGCGCCCGCTCGTTCGCGGGCACACCTGCAGGCGCCGACGACGGCTCGCTCGGGCTCACGGCAGCGCCCATTGGATCCGTCTCCGCCATCGGCCGCGACGCTACTTGCCGACCGGCCTGACGCGTCCGCGCTTGCCGTCGTCGTGGATGTCGACGGGTCTCGGCCGGCGCGGACCTTCTCGAACCAGCATTCGGCCGTAGCGTGGCGCCGGTTGATCATGGACCCCGCCGCCGCACCTGCTCCGCCCGTCATCGAACTCACCGACGTCGTGGCCGTGCTCGGAGATTTTCCCGCGCTCGCCGGCGCATCGTTGACGGTCGCACGCGGCGAGATCCTGCTCCTGCAGGGCCCGAACGGCGCCGGCAAGACGACGCTGCTGCGCCTGTGTGCCGGGCTCGTTCCGTTGACTCGCGGCACCGGTGAGGTCGCGGGTTACGACCTCACGATCGACCGGGAGGCGGTGCGGCGGCGAGTCGGTCTCCTCGGGCACCAGAACGGGCTCTACCGAGACCTGACCGTGGCCGAGAACGTCCACTTCTGGGGAGCGACCGTCGGCGCCACGGCGACGGAGATCAGCGCGGCGATGGAACGACTCGGCGTGGGCGGGCGACTCGTCGATGTACCGGTCGGGAAGCTGTCGGCGGGGCAGCGGCGCCGAACGGCACTCGCCTGTCTGGTCGCTCGCCGCGCCGAGCTCTGGTTGCTCGACGAGCCCCATGCCGGCCTCGACGCGGACGCACGCGACGAACTCGATCACACGCTGCGCCAGGCCGCGCACGCCGGAGCGACGATCATCGTCGCCAGCCACGAACTCGATCGGGCCGGCGCGCTGGCGACCCGCACGGTCGACGTGATCGCCGGACAGATCCGCGAGGTCGCCGCGTGACCAGTGCACCAGGAACCGAACAGCGCGCACCCTCGATCTGGCGGATGAGCGTGCTGATCGCAGCCAAGGATCTGCGCGTCGAACGGCGCAGTCGCGTCGTCACGAATCAGGTGCTGCCGTTCGCAGGCGTGACGATGGTGATCTTCGCCTTCGCGCTGGACAAGGAGACGGTGCTGGAGCAGGTTGCTCCCGGCCTGATCTGGCTCGCGACGATGTTCAGCCTGCTCGTGTTGGTGCAGCGAGCGTTCGCGATCGAGGCCGACGACGGCGCCATCGACACGATGCGGGTCGCCGGCGTTGACGCACGGGCGATCTTCGTCGGCAAGGCGGTCGCGTTGGCTGCGCAGCTGCTCGCGCTCGAGGTCGTCCTCGTGCTGTTGGCGATCGTCCTGTACCGCCAGACGGTGCCGATGGACGGGGTTGTGTTGCTCGTCACGACCTTGCTCGTCGCGACCTGCGGGCTCGCATCGGTCGGTACCCTGTACGGAGGCCTTGCCGCTGGTGTCAAGGGCCGCGAGACGTTGCTCCCGCTGCTCGTGCTCCCAGCGGTAGCGCCCGTTCTGATCGGTGCAACCCGGGCTGTCGAATCGGCACTCGGCACCGTCGGCGCGGTGGTGTCGGACGGCTGGCCCTGGGTGGGCCTGCTGGTCGTCTTTGCCGTCGCCTTCGGTGTCGGAGGCTCCTTGGCGTTCGGGCCGCTGATCGACGAATGACGGATCGACGACAGATCGACGACAGACAACCGGTACGAGGCGACGAAACCGACCCGCTGTGGATGACAGGAACTCGATGACCACCACCAACCCCGATTTGCTTGCCCAGGTGCGCGACGGCGCCGACGTCGGCCCCGTGGTCACGTCGACGGCGACGCGAGGCACGCGCATCCTCGGGGTGTTGACCATCGTGTCGATGGTCTGGCTCGTCGTCTTCGGTCTGGGCTTCTCGCCTGCCGACCGAGACCAGGCCGAAGCCGTGCGGATCCTGTACGTTCACGTCCCCACCATCTGGGTCGCCTACATGGCCTTCGTCGTCACCGCGATCGCGTCGGCCATGGTCCTGTTGCGGAGCCGGAAGGGCTCGCAGGCGTCGAGCTCGCTCGGTTGGGATCGGCTCGCCGGGGCCAGCGCCGAGATCGGTACCGCGTTCGTCGGTGTCACCCTCGTCGTCGGTGCACTGTGGGGGCGGCTCACGTGGGGCGTCTTCTGGCAGTGGGACGCCCGGCTCACGACGACCGCACTGTTGTTCGTCACCTACATCGGCTATCTGGCAGTACGTCGCCTCGACGGCACACACCGACAGAGGGCCAAGCGCAGCGCCGTGATCGGGTTGATCGCAGTGCTCGAGATCCCGCTGGTGCACTGGAGCGTGCGGTTGTGGCGCAGTCTGCACCAGGAGGCGACCGTGTTGAACACCGACGGCGACATCGACATGGACGGCCTGATGCTGTTCAGCCTGTTCGTCGGCGTGATCGCCTTCACCTTGTTCTACGTGTGGCTGATGATGCATCGCACCCGGGTGATGGCGATGGAAGACCTCATCGACGACCGAGGGCTGGACGAGGCGCTCGCCGCCCGCCGTCAAGAAGGAGCATCGTGATGGAAGACGCAGGATTCATCATCGGCAGCTATGTGCTGACGTTCGCCGTGGTCGGTGTGCTGGCAGCCTGGGTCGTGCGTGGCGGACGCCGGCTCGCCCGCCGGACGCCCGACGCCGAGAAGTACTGGACCTGACACGCGCATGGCCGACATCGACCTGACACCACGCACCACACCCGACGAGCCGGCGCGTCGACGGCGCAATCGCAAGTGGCTCCCGATGGTCGTGCTCGCGCTGGTCCTGGTGGCCGGCGGTGTGATCGTCACGCAGTTCCTCACGTCAGCGGTCGACTACTACTGCAACGTCGACGAGATCGGCGTGCGCGACGGTTGTAGCGACGACCGTCGGATCCGACTGCAGGGGACCGTCGACGAGGGTTCGGTGGCCAAGGTCGGAAACGCGACCGTCTTCACGATCTCGTTCAACGAGGCGACCATGAAGGTCAGCTACGACGGGGAGCCCGGCGGGATCTTCAAGGAGTGCATCCCCGTCGTCGTGCACGGAATCATCGAGAACGGTGAGCTGCAGGGCGACCGCGTCGAGGTGAAGCACTCCGAGGAGTACGTCGCAGTCAACGACGAACGTGTCGCCGACGCCGAATCCGCCGGCTGTGACGCTGGCGCGACCGCCCCGTGATCGCGGCGAGCATCAACGCCGCGCTCGGCAGAGCTGGGCTGCTGCTGATGCTGGCCGCCTGCGTGGTCGGGGCACTGACGGTGCTCGTCGGTGTGCGCCGCGGCGACAAGCGGCTCCTGCAGCAAGGTGCGCGCTACTCGTGGATGGCCCTCGGCGGCATCGTGCTGGCGGTCGTGATGATGCAGCGGGCCCTCATCACCCGCGACTTCTCGATGGCCTATGTCCAACAGGTCGGGTCCGCCGACACGCCTGCGCTCTACAACGTCGCTGCGATGTGGTCGGCCCTCGAGGGATCGATCCTGTTGTGGGTCCTGATCCTCGGCGCGTACACCGCCGCCGTCGCCTGGCGGTTCCGCAAGCGAACCAACGACGTGCTCGTCGGCTGGGCGCTGATCGTGATGTACGTCATCGCTGCGTTCTTCGCCGCGATGAGTTTCGGACCGGCCGATCCGTTCGGTGCCGGCGCCGTCGGCGTCACCGAGGGCCCGGGGCCGAACCCGTTGCTCCAGAACCACATCCTGGTGTTGTTCCACCCGCCGATCCTCTACCTCGGCTACGTCGGCTTCGCAGTGCCGTTCGCGTTCGCGATCGCCGCGCTCGTGACCGGTCGTCTCGGCGAGGGCTGGCTCATGGAGACGCGCCGCTGGGCGCTGTTCTCGTGGGCCTTCCTCACGATCGGGATCCTGCTCGGAGGATGGTGGAGCTACGAGGTGCTCGGTTGGTCCGGCGTCTGGGCATGGGATCCGGTCGAGAACGCGTCGCTGTTGCCCTGGCTGACGGGCACGGCATACATCCACTCGGTGCTCGTCCAAGAACGTCGGGGGATGCTCCGGGTGTGGAACCTGAGCTTGTTGGTGGCGACGTTCTCGCTCACCATTCTCGGCACGTTCATCACCCGGTCGGGCGTCATCAACTCGGTCCATGCATTCGGCGATGGCCCGGTGGGATCGTGGCTGCTCGCGTTCTTCGGTGTCACCGTGGTCGTTTCGCTCGGGCTCATCGCATGGCGTGGCGACCGGCTCCGATCTCCGGGATCGATCGACTCACCGATCTCGCGTGAAGGTGCCTTCCTCGCGAACAACGTGATCTTCACCGTGTTCGCGTTCGTCGTTCTGCTCGGCACTGTCTTCCCGCTGTTGGTCGAGGCGCTGCAAGATCGTCGCACGATCGTCGGAGCCCCGTACTTCGACCGGTTGTCGATGCCGATCGGGCTCGCTCTGTTGTTCCTGATGGGCGTGGCGCCGGTGCTGCCCTGGCGCAAGGCGTCGGGTGAGCTGCTCCGAGAGCGATTGTTCTGGCCGGCCTGGATGGGTGCGGCAGCCCTGGCGCTCGCCGTGGCCGTCGGCGCCGACGGCTGGGCGCCGCTGGTCGCGTTCGGGCTCGGCGGTTTCGCCGCCGGTTCGGCGCTCCGCCAGCTGGTGCTCGCCACGCGTCGTCAAGGCCTGCGAGGGCTCCTCGGGCGCGCCAACGGCGGCATGGTCGTACACATCGGCGTGATCCTGATCGCTGTCGCCCTTGCCGCGTCGAACAGCTTCACCCATTCGGCGACGCTGACCCTCGAGGTGGGCGAGCCGGTGGAATGGGGCGGACACACCTTCGAGCTCGAATCGATCGACGAGCGGACGAACGATCGCGAGAGCGAGCGGGTCCTCGCTGCGAACGTGATCCTCGACGGCGGGCGCGTGTATCGCCCGGCTACGACCACCTACCTGAACATCGGCACTGACATCGGTACGCCGTCGGTGCGCACGGGCCTCACCGAGGACATCTATCTCACGCTCGATCCCGGGGCGGTCGCCGGCGACCCATCCGCGACGATCCGGGTCTTCGTGAAGCCGATGATCCTCTGGCTGTGGATCGGCGGCCTGATCATGGCGATCGGTACGTTGCTCGCAGCATTCCCCGGGACACGGCGGCGCCGAGCGATCGATCCGGTGTCGGCCCCACTGCCCGACAACTCCACGGCGACGCCCCCCGCCGTCCCGGTCGAGACACCGGCCGAGACACCGGCGGAGACACTGGCTGACGGCGCGGCGGTCGAGACGCCCGATGGGCGCCCTGACGACATCGAGGTACGGGTGTGACCGTCGAAAGCGTGGAGTCGCCGGCGACCGATCCGGCGGAGCCCTCCGACGGAGGGCGGAGTCGGCGTCGCCTGGCCCCGTGGATCGTGCTCGTCGTCTTCGCCGTTCTTGCCGGGCTGTTCGTGGTGTTGGCGGGAGCCGAACCGAACGATGGCGAGACGTCGGACTCGCCGTTGCTCGGCCGGCCTGCACCGGAGGCGACCGGCACGCTCGACGACGGGACGCCGTTCGACCTGTCTCGCCGCAAGGGGAGCTGGGTCGTGCTCAACTTCTTCGATCCGGAGTGTGTCCCGTGCGTGCAGGAGCACCCGGAGCTGATCGAGTTCGCCGCCAATCAGGAGCAACTCGGGTCCGAGGGTGCTGAGCTCTACTCGGTGATCGTTCGTGGTTCCGAGGACGAGGTCGATCAGTTCTTCGAGGAGCGGGGTGGCGACTGGCCCCAGATCTACTCGGAGTTCGACGACTTCCCGGTCGCCTTCGGCGTCGCCGCAGTCCCGGAGACATGGATCATCGACCCGAGCGGTGTCGTGCAGTTGCGCTTGATCTCGAAGGTGACGTCGGAACAACTCGACACGATTCTCCAGCAGTTCCGCGAGCAGTACCAGTGACGACGCAGCGGTCGGCGCTCAACAAGCGCCTCAAGCGGTGGCCGGGCTGGGTGCTGCTCGTCTTCGTCGTTGCCGGCTTCCTCGCGGTCGGTGCGTTCCGGTCCACCGGTCCGGCGACGCAGGCCGATCGAGTCGATGCCATCGCCAGCCGTGTGGCGTGCCCGATCTGCGACGGCGAGAGCGTGTTCGTGTCGCAGAACAGCGCGTCGCGTGCACTGCGCAACCAGATCACCGAACTCGTCATCGAGAACGAACTGTCCGATGCCGACATCGTGGCGTTCATCGAGACCCGCTACGGCGCGCAGGTGTTGCTCGTTCCCCGCTCGACGGGTTTCGATGCGCTGATCTGGGTGCTTCCTGCAGTCGGATTGATCTGCGGGATCGCCGGGTTGGCGGTCGTGTTCCGGCGATGGAAGCGCGAGGCAGACGCAACGGCCGACCCGACCGACGCCGACCGCGAGTTGGTCGCCGCGGCGCTCGCCGACGATGCCGCGGAAGCCAGCAACCTCGGCAGCGGCGGGACCGAATGACGCGCGTCGACCTCGACCAGCTCGCGGAACTCGAAGAGGAGCGGCGCTTCCTGCTGCGCTCGCTCGCTGACCTCGAACGCGAACACGATGCGGGCGACATCGACGACGCCGACTACGCGACGCTCCGCGACGGCTACACCGTGCGCGCTGCAGCGGTCCTGCGCGAGATCGACGGCGGCCGTGCGTTGTTGCCGGCCAAGCCGAAGCGTCGGTGGGGGCGGACCGTCGCGGTCTGCGCAGCGGTCGTCGCGGCATCCGTCGGCATCGGGTTCGCACTGGCCGCCGCATGGGGTGAACGCCAGAGTGGCCAGGAGATCACCGGCTTCACGCCCGGCGACGACGCTCGGCTGTTGCTCGCCAACGCGCGCGAGGCGATGAACGCTGGTGACTTCGCGCTCGCGAACTCCCTGTTCGCGCAGGTCGTCGAGATGGAACGCGGGCAGAGTCGTGACAACGCGGAGGCGATCGCCTACTTCGGCTGGACGCTCGCCTTGCTGACGGTCGGTGATCCCGACCTCGAATCGGTCGAGCAACGGCTCGACGCAGCTCGCCTCGCTCTGAGCCAGGCGATCGAACTGGAGCCGGCCTACGCCGATCCCTACTGCTTCATGGCGATCGTCGAGTTCGAGTTCAGTGATGATGCCGATGCGGCCCTGCCGTTCGTGGAGACGTGCGAGTCGAGCAATCCACCGGGCGACATCGCCGACCTGATCGAGGCGTTCGCCGCCGACATCCGCGCCGCTGCGACCTGAACGCAGGGCAGGGGTCAGGACGGGGGTGGCCAGACGGTGCCGCTCGTGATGCGACCCTCGTTTCGCTTGAGCACCCAGACGGTGCCTTTGCGCCAGTCGGGCATCGTCTTGACTTCCATGCCGCGTCGTACCAGCGCCTGGAGCGTCTCGGGGATCACGTCACCGTGGCTGCACAGCACGGCGCCGTCGGCAACCTCGGTGAGCAGCTCGAGTGCGCCCTCGAATCCGGCGCCCTCGAGCAAGCGCTCGTCGGCGAGTACCGGCACGTGGAGCCCGCTGGCCAGTGGCTCGAGCGTCTGGATGCACCGCAGGTAGGGGCTCGAAACGAGCTCGGTGGCGCCCTTCTTCTGGAGCCGTTTGCCGAGTGCCTGCGCCTGCTTCCAGCCAGCCTTGCTCAGCGGGCGCTCGAGGTCGTCGCCTTGCCAGGTCCTGCGTTCGCCCGCCTTGGCGTGCCGAACGAAGTAGACGACCGAACGTGCCACGGGTCAGCGCTCGTTGGTGAGTCGCTTGTGACGAGCGGTGAGTTGCTTGACGAACAGGATCCACACGACGCCCGCTGCGAGCGTGACGACACCCGACGCCACCGTGAGCGCACCGAAGTCGTCCAGGCTCTCAGCGAGCGATTCGAGGCTGCCCGAGGACAACCCGCCGGTGACGAACGAGCCGAGGGAGAACACGAGGAAGACGACGGGTACGAGGCCGTACAGCACGAACCAGGCCCAGACCAGCGGGTTGTCTCCACTCGACTGCCAGCTCTCCGGGTCATCGGGGTTGCTGGAGTCCGAGGCCTTCCAGAGCTCGCGCAGCATCAGGAACGGGATGACGTAGAGGATGCCCGGTGGGAGCATCCAGCCGAAGATCGCGAACAACGGGCTCCAGGTCGTCTGGCGTTGGAACGCCCTGACGTTGGTGGCGATGCGGTACATCCAGATGATCGTGACGATGAACGTGGCAAGGGTCGCGAGCCCGACGACGAGTTGGACGGCGTTCAGCGGGCCGATGGCGTCGCGGAACTCATCGTCGCTCAGCTCACCGGTCAGGTAGTTCTTGGCATCGGTCGTGACCCCGGCGGTCAACAGCGTCGTGCCGATCGTGCCGACCGCGGCGATGGCTGTGAGGATCATCACTGCCACCGACAGACCACCGACGCGACGCAGCGCCGCCAACGGGGTCGGATTGTTGCCGTAGGCGACGTAACCCGGTGGCGGTGTCATGGCCGACGGCACGGGCGCAGGCGGGATGAGTGTTGCGGGTGGGGGTGGAGGTGGAACCGCTGGCGTCGGGTTCGACGGCGGTGGGCCGGCTCGGGGCGGCGGAGGGGGAACGTCGCTCACCGGCGCAAGGGTACTTCGGGTCGGGCAGACTGTTCGGAATGGGCTTCTTCGATCGCAATCGTCAGAACCTCGTGAAGCAGGGGATCGACCCCGCACGTCTACCGCCGGGGCAGTACACGACCGACCGGTTCCCGGTGCTGCACGTCGGTGACATCCCCGACTACGAACCCGGTCAGTGGGATCTCTCGATCCACGGGCTCGTCGACGCACCGTTCACGATCGGGTGGGACGAGTTGCTGGCGATGCCGTCGGTCACGCCGACGTTCGACATCCACTGCGTTACGAAGTGGAGCAAGTTCGACACCACCTGGACCGGGGTGAGGGTTCGCGATCTGTTCGAGCGGGCCGGGGTGCAGCCGGGGGCCACGCACGTGATGGAGCACGCCGAATTCGGATACACGACGAACATTCCGCTGGCCGACATCACGACGGACGATGCGATCATCGCGTACGCATTCGACGGTCAACCGATCGAGGACGAACACGGTGGCCCGGTGCGAGTCGTCGTGCCCCACCTCTACTTCTGGAAGTCGGCCAAGTGGGTCCGGTCGTTGGAGCTGATCGCCGGAGACGCCCCGGGCTTCTGGGAGCGGAACGGCTACCACATGTACGGCGACCCCTTCCGCGAGCAGCGCTTCACCAACGACTGACCGATACCCGCGATGTCGATGTACGGGCGCGGGCGGGGGACAACCACATCGACGTGGCGCTACTTCGTGGCGTGGGTGCGACGGTATTCGGAGCGCGCTTCGGCGATCGCCGGCTCGAGGTCGCGGGGGAGGAGCACACCGGCGTCGACGCCCGCGCGACCGGCCTTCGTGAACTGGTCGATGTAGGCGTCCTCGTCGGCGTACAGCGAGTCGAGTTTCGCGGCGTCGAACGGATGGCTCGAGCCCCAGAGCATGCTGTAGATGTCCTGGCCGAGCGGGATGGCACTGTTCTGGGCGACGGGAACGTCGGCCTGGGGGAGCCGGACGCCACCGACAGCGATGCCGTGTTCGTCGCGAACGACCGTGGCCGGCTCGCCCGAGAACTCGATCAGCGGCTGGACGGGCGGTGCCTCCCCGCCGGCGACCCAGCGGTTGAGGTGGTGGAGGGCGGCGTCGTAGAGCGGCGTGATCGCGATGCGGTTCATCTGCTGCATCACCGGCTGGGCGACGCCGAACTCGCGCTCGTACTTCGGGGCGCGGACGTCCATCGACTGGATCGCGACATGACACGTTCCAGCGGACTCCCAGTAGCGGAACCGATCGGTGTCCGGCTGGCGGACCTCGTAACAGGCGATGGCTTCGAGTTCAGAGTTGACGACCATCACCGGCACGTCGAGATCCTCACGGATGATGTTCGAGCCACGCAGGCCGACACGCGAACCCGTTCCGGTGGCCGTCGGTGCGTTGATGTTGACGATGGCGTCGCCGACCTCGAGCGCGGTTCCCGCCCCGAAGTAGATCTGGAGCATGTAGCCGTCGAAGGCATGTTCCATCGGGTGGATCGCGTTGACATAGGTGGCGAGCCGCGCTGCCGACTGTGACGCGCCGAGGCCGATCACCCGTCGTACGTCGAGTCCGCCGAGCGGATCGACGTTGCCAGTGTCGCGGTCGGGCCCGACGGCCCGAGCCACCTGCGTGAAGATGTCGTACGACGCGTCATCGGTCGGGATGCTGAGCGACCCGTAGCGTTCGGGGTCCCAGGCGGCGAGCCCTTGGCTGTTGGTGGGGAACCCGGTGACCCCCACGCGCTGCACGGTTGCGCACACGACGGCGTAGCCATCGAGAAACTCAGGGCTCTCGCCGCCGAACAGTTCGTAGCCTGCGGTCACGTTGTTCCAGCACACGACCGCCGTGCCGTTGAAGCGCGCAGGATCGGCCGGCCGGTACACCAGGATGCGGGTGCGGAACGGTACCGAGCCACCGATCTCGGCCTCCCAGCGACCGTCGCGACCCCATTCCGTGCCGGGCATCTGGCGGTACGTCGTGGCATTCCCGTCGAGGAAGAACTCCTCCTCCACGTAGCCGTGATCGGCGAGATCGAACAACGGCCGACCGAAGGGCCACCCGTGACGACCGCCCGCGATCGGTCCCTCCACTGTCGGTGTGCTGGTCGCGTTCGTCGTGTTGCTCATCGTCGTCCCCCTCAGGCGTGTGTCTGCAGACATCTCGCCACCATCACAGCACGCCGTGACACGCGATCCGCAACGCTGTCCCTGCGAATCGTGCGGTGACGTCGAATTCGCCACGCGTGCTCACACGTCGGGTCGAGCGAGACGTCCTTCGAGCCAGGCGAACGAGCGGCCGAGGTAGGCCTGGGCGATGTCGGTCCCCGAGGCCACGGTCTCGAAACCGTGGGGTGCACCGGGCACGACGTCGAGGACACAGTCCACGCCGGCGGCATCCAGCGCCTCCGCGTACGTCCGGTTCTCGTCGTAGAAGAGTTCGATGTCGCCGGTACCGATCCACGCCGGCGGGAGGCCCGAGAGGTCGACACGGCGGGCCGGGACGGCATACTCCGGTGTCGACGCACCGCCCGGTTCGACGCCGAGATACGCGGCCCATCCCACGCGATTCGCCTTGTTGCTCCACAGGAGGTGCTTGGTCACATCGAGTTCGCGGTCGGCCGCAGTGCGATCGTCGAGCATCGGGCAGAAAAGCCATTGGGCAGCCGGCTGCGCGCCGCCCGCGTCGTGGATCCGTTGTACCAGGCTGGCGGCCAGACCACCGCCAGCGCTCTGCCCGCCGATAGCGATGCGGCTCACGTCGATGCTGCGCGCCGCCGCGCTGTCGAGCAGCCAGGTCCACGCGGCGACGCAGTCGTCGAGCGGTCCGGGGAACGGATGCTCGGGTGCCAGCCGATACTCGGCGGACACGACGACCAGGTCGAGCCGACGTACGAGCTCGAAACAGCGGGCGTCGTCCTGTGAAGCGGCGCCGATGATCATCCCACCGCCGTGGATCCACAGCAATGCGGCGCCCGAGCCACCGCTACGTGGCGTGTAGATGCGCACACCGTCAGCCTGTCCGCAGGGCATCGTCTCGAACACGATGTCGTCGGGCACCTTCGCTCTGCCCGCGAGGGGCATGATGGCGCGCAGTGCCGCGAGTCCGAATCGGTTGCCGACGGGCAACGAGCGCATGAACCGGAAGGGCTTGCGCAGTTCGGGGTCGACGAGGTCCATGTCCATCGGCACATTCTCGCCGAGATCAGACCTCGCGGGTGAGTTCGATGAACGTGACGCCGACGTCGAGGGGCACGATCACCCCGGTCGTGGTGTGGCGGAACACGAACGGGTCGTAGGCGGTGGCGCGCGACCACGTGACGGGAATGGCCCGCCCGGCCCGGTGAACGACCCCCGCGCCGGTTCCGACCGTGATCGGATTCGGCGACCGCGAGTCGACCGGTGATGGCACATGTTGGGTCGACAGGACGACCACGTTGCGGGCGACGATGCGTGCACCCGAACCGGCGAGGTGCTCTGCCTGGTCCTGCGATCGCAGGTACTGACCACTCGTCGCATCCCACGTCCATTCGACGCGCACGCCGTCCATCGGCACCGTGAAGCTCGTGTCCGCCACGAAGGTGACCCCGACGGGCGGTACCCAGGCGGCCGACACGTCCCACAGCGGTCGGGCCGGTCCGGCGCTCGTCGCCTGTGCCGCCGTGCACGCGATGTCGAAACTCAAGTTGTGCGGACCGGGGCGATCCGGCACGCGGGCGTAGCAACCGTTGCGCTGGGCCGAGAAGTCGACCAGCACGCCCGAGCTCGCGGCCGAGCGGATCCACGCATCGACTCCGGTGTTCGCCCCGGAATAGCTGAACACGGGCCGGTTCATCGCGAAGAGCAGGTCGAGGTCGGAGGTTCGCGCGGACCTTACCGGCCCGACCGCCGGCAGATCGGTCTGGAACAGCGCGACGAACCGGGTGACGCCTTCGACGTTCAGTTCGATCACGCCATCGGCGAGATCGAGCCCCCACTGTGGGCGAGCGAGTCGGTAGTTGTCGATCTTGACCGCCACGATGGGACGACTCGTGACGTCGGACGCGACCGGCTCCCCGGTCAGCGCGGCGACCCCGGTGAGTGCCGGAAGCGGAGCGAATGGCGGCCACGTTGGGATCTCACCGATTCCGGGGAGCTCGAGGGTGGTCGTGCCGGAACGGGTGTCGGTGCGCTGGTTCGGGAACGACACGATCCCGGCACCGGCGACCGCGTTGACGTCGATGATCAGGTCGGCGGCCGACGTCGTGCGCACGCAGATCTCGCCGTCCGCGTCAGCCTGGACGATCAGGCGGTTGGACGCCGCCGGCGTGATCTGGCCGTCGTAGTTCAGGTCGGAGCGACTGTTGGCAATGTTCGGATTGGAGGTCAGCTCGTCGCACCCGGCCGCCGTGACGTAGCCCCAGCCTCTCGTTCGATCGACGGTGAGTTGCCCGATGACCGTCTTCGCCCCGACCGCTTCCGGGACTGCGATCCGAACGATGCCGCCCGCCGCGATCTGAGGCGCGAGCGAGACCCTCGAACGAGTGTCGGTGCGGCGGTTGGCGAACGAGCCGATCCCGCCATCGGTGGTCCCGTTGATGTCGACGATCATGTCGACCGGAGAGCTGGCACGCAGGCAGATCTCGCCGTCGGCGTCGGCCTTCACGATCAGACGGTTGGACGCGGCGGGGGTCACCCGTCCGTCGTAGTTGAGGTCGGATCGGGTGTCGGCGATGTCGGGCTGGGAGGCCAGGTCGTCGCAGCCGTACGCGGTGACATAGCCCGTCGTCGCAGCTCGATCGACGGCGAGCTGGCCGATCACGGTCTTGCCACCGATCGCCTCCGGCACGGCCACGCGCACGACCCCGCCGGTGCCGACCTGGGGAACGCCCCCGGCGGCGCGCGTGTCAGTGCGTCGGTTCGGGAACGAGCTGATGCCCGAATCGAACGACACGCCGTTGACGTCGACGATCATGTCGATGCGAGCGCTCGTGTAGAAGCAGACATCGCCATCGGAATCGGCCTGGACGATCAGACGGTTTGACGCGACCGGCGTGACCCGGCCGTCATAGTTGACATCGGAGCGTGAGATGCCGCCACCCGAGTTGGTCGGTATCCCGTCGTCGCATCCGTATGCGGTGACGTACCCGGGGACCGCCGCGCGATCGACCGTGAGCTGGCCGATCACCGTCTTGCCGCCGATGGCGTCGGGCACAGCGACCCGGATGACCCACCCAGCGGGCACAGTTCCCAACGCGGCGTCGACCGTGGCCGGTGTCGACACGAGTGCGGCGCCAGCGATGAGCGCGAGCCCGATCGCACATCCGACGCGTCGCCGCCGGGTGCTGCCGATGGTCAGGGTTCTGTCCATCACGTCGACCGTACCGTCGCCACGGCTCACCGGCGCCGCGCCACCGCCGTGACGCGCCCGGTCGTGGGTGTCGGGAGGCCGGAGTGGGGATCACTGGTCCGATCGCGTGCGACCCGACGGGTCCGAGTCTGCGTGCGTCTCCTCCACGAGTGCGCCGGCGCCGACTGGGCCCTGTCGCGCAAGTTCGGCTGTGATGCCGATGGCCTGGTCGAGCTGTTGGTCGCGGCGAGCGAGGTGGGCTCGGAGTGCGGCGCCTCGTTCCACGTCGGTTCTCAACAGCGCAACGTCGATGCCTGGCGCGAGCCCGTGGACGCCCATTGAATGAAGTCGCGTCCGGCGACCGGTTGGTGGATTGAAGTCAGGCCATACGGGGCATATGCGTAGGCGATGATTCGTCGGGCGTGCACCTCTGCCGGCGACGGATGTCGCCGGGCGGTCGTCACCGTCGTGTTTGCGTCGCTCGGCATCGCGACGGCGTGTTCATCCGTACCGTCGATCAACGAGGCTTCGCCCGTCGCCGTTCGGGCCGAATCCGGGGAAGTACCGATCGGCACTGCGTCGACCGCACCCGACGCGTTCGTCCGAGACGAGTCGTTGCCCACGCTCGACGACGTGCTCGCGCAGGATCGATTCGTCCCGTTGGCGGTTGCGCTCGAACGCACCAGTCTGGACAATGTGCTCGCTGATGTCGACGACTTCGTTCTGTTTGCGCCAACCGCAGACGCGTTCGCCTCCAGCGCCACCGACATCGGCATCGAGTACTCGACCCTGATGAACGACACGCGGTTGCTCGAGTCGATCCTGCGCTACCACATCGTCACGGACCCGTCGACGAATCGGTCGTGGCGGACGTTGAACGGGTCCCTACTCGACGTGACCGGATCCGCCACCGACTCGATCACGAGCGTCGACGGCGTCGACGTCGTCGACCGGGTCCACGTTCGCAACGGCGCCGTGCTCGTGATGCCGCGGCTGGTGCTTCCCACTTCCAACTCGACCGAGCAGTCGAGCTGATCTCGAACGCCGGGTGCGCGCACGGCGCCACCGCTGTCGAGAGATCAGACGAATGTCGTGTCGTCATGACGCAGCGGCCACTGCGGGGTCGTCGAGCCGTTCGACGACGAGGTCCGTCGCTTCGGGGACGGGTTCGCCCGCCAGCCAGGCCAACAACAGTGCGTTCACCATCTCTGGTGCGTCCTGCTGGACCCAGTGCGAGACGCCGGGAAGAAACCGCAGGGTGAGGTCGGAGACGTACTGGTCGGTGCCGTTGGTGGTCTCCTTCGAGAGGGCCACGTCCTCCACGCCCCACAGCATCAACGTCGGCACGTCGATGACGGGCATCTCCTCCGACGCGGTCTTCCGGATGCCCCTCACGAGCGCTCGGTAGTAGTTGAGCATCGAACGCATGGCGCCGGGACGGAGCGCAGCCTCTCGATACACGGCGGTCACTTCCGGGGGGAACCGGCTCATGTCGGCGGTCGACTTCTCGAATGCGTCGCCCACCGCCTTGGCCTCTCGGGCGCACAGCAGCTTCTCGGGGAGCCACGGGATCTGGAAGAAGAAGATGTACCACGACTTGCGGAGTTGGCGGAACGAGCGCATCTCGCGTCGCATGCACGCCGGGTGCGGCACGTTCATGATCACGAGTCGTCGCAGCGGCCGCACTCGACGGATGGCGAACATCCATGCCTGGGCAGCTCCCCAGTCGTGGCCGACGAGTGTCACCTCGTCGCGGCCGGCGACGTCGATCAAAGCGGCGATGTCGGCGAGGAGCAGATCCATCGAGTAGTCCGACACCTTCGGCGGCTTCGACGACTCGCCATAGCCGCGAAGGTTTGGCGCCCAGACTTCATAGCCGGCCGCGGCCAGCACAGGGATCTGATGACGCCAGGAGAATGCCAGCTCCGGGAACCCGTGGAGCAACAACGCCAGCCCCTTCGGACCCCCCTCGTTGGTGACCGACACCTGCAGCTCCATGCCATTCACGGCGAACGTCCGATACGTCAACGGATCCATCGCACCATGATGCCAGCCGGCGATCGGCGCCCGAAGCGCGCGTCGAACGTGCTCCCGACCGGCGGTCGCCGTCGTTCTACGACCTCGGCGGGACGGCGGATTCCGTTCGCGCTTCGTTCGCGCCGTGATTCGTATCTTCGACATCGATGCCTAGGACGGATGAACCGGCCCGGTCCGCGCGCGGCTGGGAATGGAAACTCACGCGGTTCGCCGCGGTCGGCCTGGCGGCCGCTGTTGCATTCGCCGGTGTGATCGTCGGTGGTGCGCCGCCGATCGGAGCCAACGGTGAAAGCTCGGAGGCGGCGGCTGCCGCCCCACTGACGGATGAAGGAGGCACGGATGATGCCGGCCTCTCGATTCTTTCGTTGGTGCCGGCTCGGGTGTTCGAGTCGCGTGACGCGGTGACGGTGGATGGTCAGTTTGCTGGTGTGGGGCGTGTGGGTGCCGGTTCGTTCGTCGAGGTGCCGTTGTTGGGTCGTGGGGGTGTGCCGGGTTCGGGTGTT
>JANNNB010000182.1:0-6837 GCA_031398325.1 Actinomycetes bacterium | reverse complement strand
CGAGATCTGCTTCAGTGAGCGCTCGAGTGCTCCGAGATCAGGCCAGTTCGGCTGCTGACCGGCGGCACGCTCGTGCCATGACGTCGGCGACCACATTCCCGGAACTTCACCCATGCAGCGAGGCTACCGCCGCCGAAAACGAAGAAACGGCCCCGGTTTCCCAGGGCCGTTCCGTCACTTCACTTCGTCGACGTGGTCAGACGGCGAGAATTCTCTCGGCGTCGTCGCGGAGGCCGGCAACGGCTCGGCTGACGAGACGGCGGGCGGCTTCGGCGGTGACGCCGAGCTGCTCACCGACTTCGCGGAAGCTCTTGCGCTCGCCGTCGATGAGCCCGAAGCGGGACTCGACGGCAAAACGAGCCCGCGAGTCGAGCGTGCCGAGCAATTCGTCGAGCAGATCGCTGTCGACGAGGGCCATCACGTGATCTTCGGGCGTTCCGTCGCCGTTCGCCATCAGGTCACCGAGGGTGGCATCGCCGTCGTCGCCAACGGTCTTGTCGAGGCTGACCGGCGTGGTCAGTCGGTGGAGTTCGGCGTTGTTCTGGTCGAGCGTCTCACCGTCGCCCGATGCCTGACGCAACGCAGCGCGAAGGCTGGCGGATCGGTCACCGGGGATGCGGATGAGGCTGGCCTTCTGGTCGAGTGCCCGACCGATCGCCTGGCGGATCCAGAACGTGGCGTAGGTCGAGAACTTGAAGCCACGGCGCCAGTCGAATTTGTCGACGGCGTGCTCGAGGCCGAGGTTGCCTTCCTGAATGAGGTCGAGTAGGTCCATGCCCTGGGGCAGGGGGTACCGACGGGCGATGGAGACGACGAGACGCAGGTTGGAACGAATGAACCGGTCCTTCGCCTTCGCGGCGGCGGCGACCTGATTCTTGAGGGCGACACCCTTCTTGCCGGAGGCGATCTGCTCTGCGGCCTCGCGGCCTGCTTCGATGACCCGGGAGAGCTCGCGCTCGTCCTCCGCAGTCAGCAAGGGGACCTTGCCGATGTCGTTCAAGTACAATCCGATGCTGTCGTTCATGATGTTTTCTACAACCGTTCGTGTGTTCGATGGATTCCGATTGGCGCTGTGCCGTGAGGCACATCGCGACGGCCGGCAAAGACCTCGAACTCGCCGCGCAGGAGGTGCGGTACGAGTTGATCGGAAGCGTCGGACGCCGTAGACGACCAGGGTTCACAGGGTTTTCCTTGAAAACCGATGAAAATCGTCAAATCGGGGGTATGTGGGGGACAATTGACAGTAACAGATGTGTCAACCCCCCTTGGTGTCGGTTCCGCAGAAAGTTCGCCTGCGTCTCCTAAGCTGACCGATCGTGCCCGAGTCATCCGAGCAGCCCTCACCTGAGCATCACTGTTCCTGAACTGCGAATCGGACCTGACGGATGACGCGCCGCCCATCGATTGGTCCTGCGACCCGGCGCGGTTCGACGCGAATCGGCCTGTTCGGAGGGACGTTTGATCCGCCACACGTGGGGCATCTCGTGACGGCCGTGAACGTCCGACACTCCCTCGAACTCGACGAGATCATCCTCATGGTTGCCAATGTGCCGTGGCAGAAGGAAGGGACGCGCCGCCTGACCCCCGCAGAAGATCGCTTCGCGATGGTCGAGGCCGCAGTGGCGGAGGTCCCGGGCCTGGTGCCGGGCCGCCTCGAGATCGACCACGGCGGCAACAGTTACACCGCCGACACCCTGGGCGAACTGCGTGCCCGATTCCCGGAAGCGGAACTGTTCACGATCGTGGGCGACGACGCCGCAGCCGGACTGCGCACGTGGACCAGGTACGACGAGGTCGTCGCGCGGTCGCAACTCGTCGTCGTCGATCGGCCCGGCGACCCGGTCGAGCTGCCCGATGACGTCGAGTGGATCAGAGTCGAAGTGCCCCGACTGGAGGTGTCCAGCACCGACCTTCGAGCACGGTTCACCGACGGCCGCCCCCTGGACTACCTCGTCACTGAACCCGTCCTGGATGTCATCCGGGAGCGTTCTCTGTACCAGGAGACGTCGTGACGGCCATCGCCAAGAAGCGTCGCCGGACCACCGTGGTCGGCGTCGTCGGCACGCTGGTGCTCGTGCTCGCCGCAGCAGCCATGTTCGCCGTCGGGGTGGTGACGCTGTCCAACTCGGAGGAAGGTGAAGCTGTCGGCGTCGATCTTCGTCCGACGGTGGTGCTCCCGGCGACGCCCAACGCACTCCTCGCAGTGGCCGATGACGAGGGCAACCTCGAGTCGGCCGTCATCATGACGCTGTTGCCCGACAACGTGGGAGGCAGCATCGTGATCGTGCCGCGCAATGCCGACGTCACGGCGGCGTTCGGCGCACAACGCCGCCCGTTGAACGAAGTGTTCGCCGCTGACGCCGCTGACACCGCCGCGTTCGAGTCGGCGGTCGAGGAGATGCTGTCCATCACGATCGAACGGTCAGCGGTCGTTTCGGCCGACGATCTCAGCAGCGTGCTGGGCGATGCACTGGCCGATGTCGACACGATTCCGCAGGATGCCCCGATCGACGATGCGTTCTGGAGCGACGTGGCTGCGGCCGCTCCGCTCGAGACCGATCCCGTGCCGGTGCCACTCGACGAGTTCGACCAGCCGATCCCGCCGGCGACGGTCGCGGAACTGGCGCAGCGGCTGCTCAGCGGCGAGGTGCAGGAGCGAGCGCTGGCGACCCGCGTTCCGAGTGAGGCGGAGAATCCGACCGAGGCCGACGTGGTCATCGTCGACCGGCGGGATGCGAACCTCGTCTTCGCACAGGTGTCTCCGGGGCTGGTGTCCACGCCGAACACCGGACTCTCGGTTCGGATCGTCGCGCCGTTCAGCGACGAACAGATCGAAGCCAGCGACGGTCAGTACGAATCGACAACCGAGCTGATGCTCGAGGTGATCAGCCAGATGTACTTCTTCCAGGCGAACGTGGTCTCTGTCGACACCCAACCCGGCGAGGGGGGTGCGGCGCAGGTCACGGTCATCCAGGTCGCCCAAGAGCGATTCGTCGAGGACATGGAGGCCATCGCTCCGATCGTGTTCGGCGAGAGCGAGGTGGTGCTGGCGTCCACCTTGATCGAAGGCGTCGACGTCGTCGTCACGCTCGGAACGGACTACATCGCGACCAATTCGGCGTCGTCGGCCGAGTCGGGAACGGTCGACTCGACCGGCACGGACACGGCCGGAGGGACCGATGCCGTCACGTCGGCCGATACCGTCGGCGGCGATGACTGACCGATCGGACGACTCCAGCCTCGCGCTCGCCAACGTCGCGGCGCGAGTTGCCGACGCGTCCAAGGCGACCGACATCGTCATCCTCGACGTCGGTGACGTACTCTCGATCACTGGCTTCTTCGTGATCGCCGGGGCGTCGAACCCCCGGCTCGTCCGGGCCACGGTGGAAGAGATCGAACGGGTCGTCAAGACCGAGCTCGGCCGATCGCCCGTCCGTATCGAGGGGCTGCGCGAGCAGCAGTGGATCCTGATGGACTACGGCGACGTCGTCATCCACGTGTTCCTCGATTCGATCCGCGAGTTCTACGAGATCGAGCGCCTCTACATGGACGCTCCGCGCATCGCGTGGGCGCCCGACGGCGACGACGCGATCGCCGACCCGGGCTGACACCCGCATTCCACACGGCTTTCCGCGCGGCCGTTGTGACGCGGGACGCGGCGTTGGTATCGTGCGACGTCCTTCACGGGGCTTTAGCTCAGTTGGTAGAGCACTTCCATGGCATGGAAGGGGTCAAGGGTTCGATTCCCTTAAGCTCCACAGTATCCCCGAGTCAGGTTGTCGCTGACCTCGATCGTCGTATCGGCTGCTGGCGTCGTGGTGGGCTACCCGCAGTTGGACAAACAGATTGTTTGCGACGTCGGTCGGCGCGAATCGCGCACGACGAGGAGTGGCCCGATTCCTTTCGGCGAGCTGCACGTCCACGGCTTCCTCCGTCGCACCCCAGCACCGGGAACGCGATGCGATCGGACAGGGTTTCTCTCACAATGTGGCCGGGCTGACCGCCACCACGCACCGCCGCGAAATCGATCCTCGAACGGAGACCTCATGCGACCACTCCCCATCGCCCGCTGGAGCGAGGTGCCCGACCGCGAACCCGTTGGCGCCCTGGTCGGCAACGTCGACCTCGTCATCGTCCGCTTCGACGACGAGCACTCCGTGCTGTTTGGACGCTGCGATCATCGCGGCGCGTCGCTCGCCGACGGCAGCGTGCGCGGGGACGACCTCGTGTGCGGCGTCCACGGCTGGGACTACGGCGTTCGCACCGGGATCAGCTCGTACAACAACGACGAACGGCTGGCGAAGTTCAGTTCGTGGATCGATGACGATCAGCTGATGGTCGACGCCGACGAGATCGGCGAGTGGGAGCTCGAGCACCCCCAGCCCTACGACCGCGACGCCTATCAGGGCACCTTCCAGGATGTCCACGGCACTCCCGATGAGCCCCACGTGGGAACGATCCGCGAGCTCGCCGCCAATGGACTCACCAAACTCGGCCACCACGGACCGATGACGGCGATGGGAGTTCCGCACGATCGCCTGCCGGCGTGGGACGACATCCAGATCGTGACGGCGCAGCTGTCGCGTCGGCCGCTCCTCGACGGCGATGCCGTGGGAACCAACATCACGATCGGCGCATCCGCCGTCACACCACTGGACCTCGACATCCCGTTGTTCGTGTCCGACATGAGTTTCGGCGCGCTGTCGCAGGAAGCGAAGGTCGCGCTCGCTCGTGGGGCCGAGGGCGCCGGCACGGGAATCTGTTCGGGTGAAGGAGGCATGCTCGATGAGGAGCGACAGGAGAACTCGCGGTACTTCTACGAACTCGCCTCCGCGAAGTTCGGCTGGTCGCTCGACAAGGTGAGCGACGTGCAAGCCTTCCACTTCAAGTTCGGCCAGGGCGCCAAGACCGGCACGGGTGGCCACCTACCGGGCAAGAAGGTCGTCGGTCGCATCGCCGACGTCCGCGGGCTGCCCGAGGGTACCAACGCAGTATCTCCCGCCACCTTCATCGACCTTCGCACCATCGGCGACTTCCGCGACGTGGCCGCACAGGTACGCGAAGTGTCCGGTGGTATCCCGATCGGCGCCAAGCTGTCAGCGCAGCACATCGAGGCCGACCTCGACTCGGCGCTCGAGATCGGCGTCGACTACGTGATCCTCGACGGGCGCGGCGGCGGCACCGGTGCTGCACCTTCGATGTTCCGAGATCACATCTCGGTCCCCACGATCCCGGCGTTGGCTCGGGCCCGCCGTCATCTCGACGCGTGCGACTCGGGCGTCACCCTGGTGATCACCGGCGGTCTGCGAACGCACGTCGACTTCGTGAAGGCTCTCGCACTCGGTGCGGACGCGGTGGCGATCGCCAACTCGGCGATCCAGGCGATCGGTTGTCTCGGGATGCGGGCGTGCAACACCGACAACTGTCCCGTCGGCATCGCCACCCAGAAGCCCGGCCTGCGCCAACGCCTCGTCGTCGACGACGCTGCCCGGCGCCTGACCCGCTTTCTGGAGTCGACGATCGAGCTGATGACCGTGTTGGCTCGGGCGTGCGGTCATGCCCACCTCAGCGAGCTGTGTCTCGACGACCTCACCACCTTCGACCGCGAGATGCATCATCTCGCCGGCATTCCCTACGGCGGCATCCGCGCCTGAAGAGGATCACGACCTCACAACAGCCCGCCATCGGTGTGCACGTGAACCAGCGCCGGCCCCCGGTATGACAGCGCTTCGGCCAGCGCATCGTCGAGCATGGTGCGGTCAGCGACGCTGACGGCGAATGCTCCACACGAGCGGGCGAACTCGGCGAAGTCCGGGTTCACCAAGCGGGTCTGCCACACATGGAAGGCACCGGCGCGCTGTTCCTTGGAGATCTTGCCGAGTTCGCCGTTGTCGAGCAGGACAACGGTGATGTCCATCTCGTGGCGGACCGCAGTGGTCATCTCCATCGCATATTGACCGAACCCGCCGTCACCGGCGACGGCGACGACCTGGCGATGCTCACCGACCGCGACCCATGCGCCCAACGCGGCGGGCAGAGCAAAGCCGATCGAGCCGAGGTAGCCGGACATGAGCACCGACTGTCGCTCGACCTCGAAGTACCGCCCGAACGAGTAGGCGTTGTTTCCGACGTCGACGCACACCACGGCGTCGTCGGCAACGTGTCGGGCGAGCGCGTCGAACAGCGCTGCCGATCCGACGCCGCGGCCACGATCGTCGCCCACACGTGAATGCTTCTCGGCCCGCCAGATCGCCCACCGTTCGGCAACATCTGCGCGCTGATCGGCTGCCGCCGCGGTGTCGGGAAGAGCCGCGGTGATCGCCGCAGCGGTCACGCCGACATCGCCGAGCACGGGAATCTCCACCGGATGGAACCGACCCAGCGCCATCGGGTCGTCGTCGACCTGGATGATCGGCTTGTAGGGAGCGATCCCCGTGTGATTGGAGAACGACGCACCCCACACGACCAGGAGGTCCGACTCGTTCATGAGATAGCTCGCCACCGGCGTCCCGCTCCGCCCGAGCACCCCACCGCCCAACTCGTGGTGGTCTGAGAACTGCCCCTTCGCCTTGAACGTCGTGAGCACCGGTGCGCCGAGACGCTCCGCCAACACGGTGATCGGATTCATATCGTGCCGGGCGCCGTGCCCGACGACGAACACCGGACGCCGTGCAGTTGCCAGCGAGTGTGCGGCCTTGCGCAGCGCTTCCTCGGGTGGGGCGACGCGACGGTCGCCGACACGCCCGGCCGGGCCCCCGGCCGCCTTTGTCGACGGGATCGTCTG
Organism: Actinomycetes bacterium; assembly: GCA_031398325.1. Classification (GTDB taxonomy): domain Bacteria; phylum Actinomycetota; class Acidimicrobiia; order Acidimicrobiales; family Ilumatobacteraceae; genus Sva-07. The sequence goes on along the minus strand of JANNNB010000182.1, from coordinate 53 downwards.
TACCTCGTCGGGAAGCACGAGATGCGCGACCCCGCGCCCCACGATGGCGTGCT
>JANNNB010000155.1:0-8339 GCA_031398325.1 Actinomycetes bacterium | reverse complement strand
CAAGGAGCCGAACAAGACGGTCAACCCTGACGAGGTCGTGGCCATCGGCGCGGCGGTCCAGGCCGGCGTGCTGCGCGGCGACGTGAAGGACGTGCTGCTGCTCGACGTCACCCCGCTGAGCCTCGGCATCGAGACCAAGGGTGGCGTGATGACCAAGCTCATCGAGCGCAACACCACGATCCCCACCAAGCGCACCGAGGTGTTCACCACCGCCGAAGACAGCCAGCCCTCGGTCGAGATCCACGTGATCCAGGGCGAGCGCGAGATGGCGAGCTACAACAAGACGCTCGGCAAGTTCCAGCTCGTCGACCTGCCGCCGGCGCCTCGTGGCGTCCCGCAGATCGAGGTCACCTTCGACATCGACGCCAACGGCATCGTCCACGTGTCGGCCAAGGACCGTGCGACCAACAAGGAGCAGTCGATGACCATCACCGGTCAGTCGACGCTCGACAAGAACGACATCGAACAGATGGTCAAGGACGCCGAGGCCCACGCCGAGGACGATCGCAAGCGCCGCGAAGAGGCCGAGGTCCGCAACAACGCCGATTCGCTCGTCTACCAGACCGAAAAGGTGCTGCGCGAGCAGGGCGACAAGGTCTCGGCCGACGAGAAGGAAGCCGTCGAGCAACCGCTCGCCGACCTGAAGAAGACCCTCGAGGGTGCCGACAGCGCTGCGATCAAGACGGCCACCGACACGCTGATGTCGGCCAGCCAGGCCTTCAGCCAGAAGCTCTACGAGGCCGCAGCCCGCGACTCGGGAGCCGAGGGTTCGTCGGCCTCCGGTCAAGGTGGTCAGGGCGATCCGGGTGGTGCCGGTGCGGTGAACGACGACGACATCGTCGACGCCGAGATCGTCGACGACGAGGCGAGCTGATCGCTGATGGACGGTGACATGGTCGACCCGGCGATCGCCGGCATGACCGACGACGAGCTGGCCGACCCGCATCACGCGGGTCGTGCCAGCCACGCCGACGGTGACCTCGGCGCGGATGCCGAAGGTGACGAGGACTTCGAGCGTGCGAGCGAGATCGATGACACCACCGATTCGCTCTCACGTCCGAGTGCCGACGACCTGTCGGCCGCCGAAGCGGAGTTCGACGTCGACGTCGCTGCGCTGATCGCCCAGTCGGACGAGTACCGGTCGCTCGCTCAGCGTGTGCAAGCCGACTTCGACAACTTCCGCAAGCGCTCGCAGGCGCAGGCGCAGGCCGACGCCGATCGCGCGACGGGCCGTCTCGCCGAGGCACTGCTGCCGGTGCTCGATGCCGCTGAGGCGGCGTATCTCCGGCATCCGGACGAGGTCGGACCCCTGCTCAACCAGATGCTCGCCGAGCTCAAGAAGCACGGTCTCGAGGCGGTCGACCTCGATGGTCGACCGTTCGACCCCGAGGTGGCCGAGGCCGTTGCCCACGAGCCGGGCGAGGGTGGCGAGCCCGTGGTCGCCGAGGTGCTGCGCAGCGGCTACCTCTGGAAAGGTCGCGTCCTACGCGCGGCCATGGTCAAGACCCGGGACTAGAGCCAGGACGACGGAAGAGGACCAGGGCCCGCATGGCCGCGCAACGCGAGTGGTACGAGAAGGACTATTACCAAGTCCTCGGGGTGAGCGAGGACGCCGCCGCGAAGGACATCACGAAGGCGTATCGCAAGCTCGCGCGCGAACTGCACCCCGACAAGAATCCCGGTGACGCCGCCGCCGAGGAACGGTTCAAGGCGATCGCCGCCGCGTACGACGTGCTGGGTGACGAGGCCAAGCGGGCGGAGTACGACGAGGTCCGCCGTATGGGCCCGATGGCGATGGGCGGGCGATCCGGCGGAGGTCCGGGCGGCTTCTCCTTCAACGTGGGTGACATGGAGGGTGGCCTCGGCGACATCTTCGGCAACCTGTTCGGCCGCCGTGGTGCGTCCGGTGGCTCGGGTGCCAGCCGACCGAGCGGTCAGTCCGGTGCCGGACCGCGTCGCGGCGCCGATGTCACGGCTGTGCTCACGGTCGAGTTCGCCGATGCGGTGCGAGGAATCGAGACGACGCTCCATCTGACCACCGACGCGCAGTGTTCGACCTGCAACGGCTCGGGCGCGAAGCCAGGCACCAGCCCGCGAATCTGCTCGAACTGCGGCGGCCGGGGTGTGCTCGACGACAACCAGGGCATGTTCTCGTTCTCGACCCCGTGCCGGGTGTGTCAAGGCCAGGGCACCGTCATCGACGAACCCTGCCCCACCTGCCACGGGGTGGGTGTGGAGAAGCGGCCGCGCGAAGTCCGCACGCGAATTCCGGCCGGCGTCAAGGATGGCCAGACCATCCGACTCAAGGGTCGCGGCGGCCCCGGACGCAATGGTGGCCCGAATGGCGATCTCCTCGTCGAGCTCAAGGTGTCGCCGCACCGCTTGTTCGGGCGTCGAGGCAACGACCTGACCATCACCGTGCCCGTTACCTTCGCCGAGGCAGCACTCGGCGGCGAGATCGACGTCCCCACGCTCGACGGTCCGGCCGTCACCCTGCGCCTCAAGCCCGGAACGCAGAGCGGCAGCCGGCATCGGGTCAAGGGCAAGGGGATCCAGACCAAGCAAGCGACCGGCGATCTCATCGTCACCGTCGAGGTCGTGATTCCGGTGGATATGTCCGACGAGCAACGAGCAGCGGTCGAGCAGTTCGCAGCCGCGACTACCGTGAGCCCCCGGGAATCGCTGCGCAATGGAGTGAGCTGACATGACCGACACAGGCCCTGACGATCGATCCGGGACACGGGCTGCGACCCGCGCCGTCTACGTGATCTCGGTGGCGGCCGAGCTGGCCGGGATGCACCCGCAGACCTTGCGCATCTACGAACGGCGTGGGCTGGTGAATCCGGCGCGTACCGACGGCGGCAACCGCCGGTACAGCGACGCCGACATCGCCGTCCTGCGACGCATCTCGGAGTTGGCGGCGGAGGGCATGAACCTGGAAGGCATCCGTCGTGTCATGTCGCTCGAAATGGAGAACGACCGACTCCGCACCGAGCTCGAACAGGCCCGCCAGATCGCGCAACACGCGATTGCAGCCGTCGGGGACCGCCGCGGGAGCGGGGGGGACCTCGTGCCGCTTCGCCAGGCGGTCGCGGTGTTCGGTCAGCGGCCGTCGATCTTCGACCGACGCCCCAACTGACGTCGGACGCCTCGGCGACGGCCCGTCAGCGTCGGCGACGTGGAATGACCCGTCCGACGAGCCGTTTGGTCGGGGTGACGGGCCGACGTGTCTCCTTCGGTGGCAGTGCCGATATTCGTTCGATCGCCCACGGCCGTTCACTCTCACCATCGGCGGGGGTGACGGGGAACGTCATGTCGATCGGCCTGATACGCCCCGACAGACCGGCCGCCCCGAGCGCCGCCCCGAGGGCGACGCACTGTCGCGCCGGCGCTCGAATGTCGTGCTCGGGATAGTGCGGGTAGTCGTCGGGCGCCAACTGGAGAACCCAGTCGGCATCGGCGTCTCGTACCGATTCGTAGCTGCGGTCGATCTGCGCGGCGATGTCGACGGGGTCGACGAGCTCGTCGAACACGGTCGTGGAGACGGCACCGCTGCCAAGCGTCAAGCCAGGCGTTCGGCGGCCGATGTTCTCGACCGAGCTGGCGGCGATCGGGATGCCGTGCACCACCATGTCGAAGGCCTCGTCGGTGGTCGCATCCCGTCGCGCGAACGTGGTGCCGGGCGTTAGCGCGCGAGCGAGTGCGACCGGGCTCGGGTCGATCGCGACGTCGACGAACCCGGCCCGCTCGATGAGCTCCTCGATGCGAATGACGAAGGCCTCGTCCCACTGGAGCGCCAGCATCCACCGGCGTGGTCCGTCATCGATGAGAACGGTCGAGGAGATGCCGTGCGTCGAATCCAGTGTGTTCCGCATGGCGTTCAACTCCGGACCGCTGAGTCCGGTCACGTCGACCCGGCGCATCGTGCTGCCCGACGGGAAGAGGGCGACTCGCGTCGGCGCATCGATGCCGCCCAGCTCGGCGCGGATGCGAACGAGCGCGTCGAGGACGGATCGATCGTCGCGGATCGCGGCGATCCCGACTTCTGCGGCGGCAGTCAGCCTTCCGGCCACATCACCGAGGGCGACACCCCGTGCGACGTTGTGGGTCAGCTCGAGACCGACACCTTCGCCGCGACTGCTCCGGTGCCGGCTCACAGCGACGGGCTCCGGGCGTCGGCGGTTGGTCGCCCGCGCACGTCAGGGGGTGCGGCGGCCAGCTGAACGAGCCTGCCGGTGCCGAGCTCGCGACAGCGTCCGGCTTCGAGACCAACGAGCTGTACGAGGTCGAATCCGACGGCTGCCGCATCGGCCGCCGACGAAAGTGCGCCGACGAACGTCCTGTCCACGACGTCGCTCAGACCACAGGAGTCGGACGATCGCGACGCCGTGGCGACGATGTTGACCCCGACATCTGCGCCGCTCGCAGCGACGAGGAGCCGATCGAGCACCGGCGAGTACGAACTGTCGCGAAGTCGGCGACCGAGTTGGGTGAGGTCGCCGATCATCAGGAGCACGCTCGGCTGGCCGGCATGCTGGCGGGCCCGCCGGTCGAGTACTTCACGAACGACGTCGTCGACGATCTGGGCAACCTTGTCCAGACGTTCGAGCGACGCGAGGCCACGTACGTTGGGGAGTTGCCCGACCGCGTTGAGCCGCCGATTCGATGCGTCGATCGCGTACACCGTGAGGTCGCTCGATCCGAAGCGTTCGCGAATACCGACGGTCAGCGCGGTCAACGCAACGTCGATGCCCGATCGCGGCGTTCCGATGAACAACATCGAGCCCGTGACACCGGGCTGCCACCACACGACCTCGTGGCGCTCGCGACTCGGATCGTCGGCGAGGCCGATCGGAACGGCATCGGCCTCGTTCGCGACCAGGAGCGCCTCGAGCGAGACAGTGGCGGGCAGGGAAGGAGGGACGAGCTGCGGCGTCGCATCTGGCGTCCGTGCCTGATGGGCGCGGCCGATCGCATCGATCAGGCTGGTCGTTGCAGGGTCCAGATCGAACGACCGCATGGCGACCGAAACACGTTCGAGCCGTCGTTCGAGCGGCGACAACTGTCGCCCGAACACGAACGGGTTGGCACTCAACTCACTCGACGTCCCAGACGGCAGAACTGACACGGATGCCGCGGGTCGCGCCTCGACCGGGCTGAACGGCGTGAACCACTCGGCGAACTCGCCGTCGGCGGCTTCGGCGAGGGCTCGTCGTGTGTGCGATCGCCGGTCGATCGTGATGACGAGATCGCTCGTGCGCGACGAGAGGCCGGTGGATTCGCCGCCGTTCGACACGTCGAGCAGTCGCAGGAGCGGGTGGCGGTCGGTGAGCGTTCGCAGTTGCGTCATGAATGCGGTGCGGTCAGCGGCCCGGTGGGCATCGTGAAATGCCTCCACGGCCACGACGGCTGCGCCCCCGGCATCGAGGTGACGTGCGAGCCCGGCGAGCAGTCGGGTGCGGGCCTGCTCGTCGATGTCGTCGCACCTGCCTCCGAAGTGGGGCAAGCGCTCCACGATCTCGCTGACCGCCGAGGTCGTGGGACCCACGACCACGATCGGCGTCGTCGTCGGATCGCTGCCGACCGCGAGCGACAGCAGCACGACCAATGCCGTGGTGGTGACGTCGTCGGGGTCGCTGCCGGCGACGGACCACGTCGTACCGGTCTCCCACGGCACGTTCAACGGGTCTCCCGATGCGGAGGTTCCGAGAGGGATGACCGGAGTCGACGGGGAGGGGCCCTGCCCCATCAGCGCGTCGACCGCCTCGACGAATGTCACCGGTGGGGTGGTGATCGTCGGTCGCTCGTCATGGGCGGGGAGTTCCGAGTCGCGAAGCGGGGCCAGCGCCTGCGCGGTCGCGGCGGCGATGTCGGCTTCGACCAGGGATGGCACGACAGCCATGGAACGTCCGGTTCCGATCAGTCGGCACCGTTCATCGCTCTCGTGTCGGATGATCGATGTCGTCGCGGCGGGGGCCCGGTCGACGCGGTCCGCGAGCGCGAGCGTCAGAAGATTCGCCGGCGGAACGGCGAGGAGGTCGCGCAGCGGTGACTCGTTTCGGGACCACAGGTCGGCGTCGTCGAGCACGAGCAACGTCATCGGATCGGTCGGTGACATCGAAGCCGTCCACCGCCGTAGCTCGGCGGGTCGGCTGAACAGGCCGGCACCGACCCCCAGATGGGGGAGCCACTTCGCCCAGTCCCAGTCGCCGAGGTGTTCGGGGCGCGTCGCGATGACCAGCGAGAGGTCGACCGGCCCGTAGCGCGTCGTCGCTGCGAGGAGCAGGGTCCTGGCGACCGCATCTCGGAATGCCGGCGGGCCGGTGATTGCGGCCGGCCGGGCATGCTCGATCGTGAGTACGGCCGGGCGGAGGGGTTGGTCGACCAGTTCTTCGTCGACAAAGCCGAACGGGAGCACGAGTGCACCGCTCGGTCCGGTTCGTCGGCTCCACAGCGACGTGCCGAGCGTCTGTGCGGCGCCGATGCTGTCGACGATGTGCATGTTCGAGTCGTCATGTGTCAGTTGTGGCGACCGGCTGAATTGGATCGTGCCGTCAGGATCGGCTCGGAACCGGTCTCGACCCTGCCGCTCGGCATCTTCGCGGCGATCGAGGCCGAACAACCGCTGACCGATGCGCAACTGACCTGTGGCCCACGCGACCGGACCGTCGAGTTCGACGCCATCGAGGAGTGCTCGGGCGGGAGCGATCGGCTGGACGGTCACGTCTCCGCCCGCTGAGCCGCTCGGTGTCTCGCTGACGGTGATCTCCACCAGCGGCTGCTCCACTGGTGCATCTGCCAACTCCGTCGCGAATCGGCGTCGCCCGGGGCCGATCCTGTACGTGCCGGGCTCCAGCGATCGGACCGTGCCCGCTCCGCGCCCCGTGAGCTGCAAGAGACGGACAGCGTTCGCGCCGCGTGCGAGGGTGGTGGCGGGATGCGATGAAATGACCGACCCGACGAGGATCGGGGCGTCGCGCAGCAGGGTCGAGGCTGGGATCGGCCGACCATCGACGTCCACGAGTGGTGGCGATGCCTGTCCCGTGACCATCTCGACGAGGTCGGCCACCGTGGAGGTCATGGTTGCCGCCGATTCCCAGGCGTCCAACGTCAGGTCGGCGTCGCCGTGCGGGGTTCGAACCACGAGGTCCATTCCGGGAGAATACGGGCGCAGGGGGTAACGACCGGCGATGCGCCGCCAGATGATTGTTGACGGAATCTCAACAATTTCTTGAGTTCTGCGCGCCACCCGCCGATATCAACGTGTCGACATCCGCCCGTCGACGAGGAGAACGAGGATCCGTGAGTGCAACGACCGTGTCTTGGCGCCAAGCCATCGCCGCAATCATCGCGGTGGTCGTTGCGCTGTTCGCGTTCGTGGTGGTGCTCAACTCCGACGGGTTGGCAGCCGTCGATGCGACGTCATCGAGGGCGACCCGCTGGTTCGTGCATCGCCCATCGGGCAATGTGGTGCTCCTGGACGGCTACGGCGGCCGAGCGATCGCCCGCATTCCTGCCGAGGCGGAGGGTCAGGAGATCAGCGTCGCCGAAGCAGCGGCCGGCGCCTACCTCCTGAACGACAGCACCGCCGAGGTTCAGCCGATCGAGACGGCAGATCTGAAGTTGGGGGCGTCGATCGGCCTGGCCGCCCTCGGTAGCGGGCGTGCGATCGCCGCCGTCGGGCCGGCCGGACTCACGGTCGTGAACCCGGTCGATCAGGAGGCCGCCGTGCTCCCTCTCGCGACCGAGGCGGTGCCCTTCGACGTCGATCTGGGGGACTCGGCGGCCGCCGACACCGTGATCGCCCCCGACGGTGTGATCTGGACCATCGACGGGGCCGTGCTACGTCGCCAGAGTTCCACCTCGTCGACAGCGGAGGATCTCGGTCTCGGTGATGGCGCGACCTTGTCGCTGGCGGGCAATGAGCCGATCGTCCTCGATCGGAGCAATCGGCGGGCGCGGTTCGGTGACGGCGCGTGGCAGACGCTCGACGGCGGGATCGACCCGAGCGAATTCGTCGTACAGCACCCGGGCCCGACGGCGGAGTGCGGCTGGATCGGTGCGAACGACGAACTGTGGTGCCTGTCCGACGACAGCATCAGCGAGCGGGCGACGGTCCCGGGGCTCGGCATCGAAGGCAGCGACCTCCTGGCCATCGCCGGCGACGCGGCGGTGGTCGTTGCGCTGTTCGCGTTCGTGGTGGTGCTCAACTCCGACGGATTGGCAGCCGTCGATGCGACGTCATCGAGGGCGACCCGCTGGTTCGTGCATCGCCCATCGGGCAATGTGGTGCTCCTGGACGGCTACGGCGGCCGAGCGATCGCCCGCATTCCTGCCGA
>JANNNB010000141.1:0-32362 GCA_031398325.1 Actinomycetes bacterium | reverse complement strand
GTCGCGGTCGAGCAGGCGGTACGACCACGCGATCGTCGCCCGCATGGTGCCGTGACGATCGACGGCGCGCCGGCGCCCGCTGCTCAACACGTTGAAGAGATCGTCGAGCATCCCGACGATCGCCGGAACACCGAGTGTCGCCGCTCGCGCCGCGGCGAGCTCGATGGCGAGCGGAATCCCGTCGAGCCTCCTGCAGATGTGCTCGATCGTCGCCTGGTCGAGCAGTTCGGGATCCGCTCCCGCTGCCGTCGCCCGCTGGCGGAAGAGCTCGACGGCGGTCGTCGCCGGGTCGAGTGACCGGACCGTGACGACGTGTTCTCCGTCGATGCCGAGCGTCTCGCGGCTGGTGGCGATGATCGACAGGCTCGGACAGGCGGTCGTCAGCGCGTCGATGACCGCGGCTGCGCTGTCGACGAGGTGCTCGCAATTGTCGATCACGAGCAGCGTCTCCGTGCCGGTGAGCATCGTCGCCACGGCCTCGAGCGGGTCGGTCACCGCGCCGACCCCCATCGTGAGCGCGATCGCGTCGGCCACGTCGTCGGGGTCCGCAACGCTCGCGAGTTCGACGAACCAGACGTTGTCGTAGCGCGACAACATGTCGGCGGCAGCCTGGACGGCCAGCCTCGTCTTGCCAACGCCACCCACCCCGGTGAGCGTCACGAGCGGGTGCCGCGCCACGAGGTCGACGACGCGCTCGACGTCCAGGTCGCGCCCGACGAGCGACGAGCGTTGGATCGGCAGGTTGTTGGAAAACGTGTCGACACCACGGACCGGTGGAAAGGCGAACGGCAGCTCGGGATGGGTCAGCTGCCACACGTGCTCGGGTTCCGTCAGATCTCGCAATCGGTGCGTGCCGAGGTCGACCAGGTCAACCGAATCGCTCCTACTCTGGTCTGCCCGTACGAGCGCTGCGGCGACCCCCGACATCAGGATCTGGCCGCCGTGTCCGATGCCCATGATCCGCGCTGCCCGGTTCACGGTCCGCCCGCGGAAGTCGTCGCCGACCTGCTCGACCTCGCCGGTGTGGATCCCCATCCGCACCGACACGCCGATCGACGGCATGGCCAGCTGGCTGACGATCGCCGCCTGCGCAGCAGACCCCGCCGATGTGAACGCTGCAGCGACGCCGTCGCCCATCGTCGCGAACACCACGCCACCCGCCCGCTCGACCGCGTTGCGCAACACATCGAAGTGCCGCTCGACAAGCGCGTGCATCTCGCTCGACTCCTCCCACTGGCGCGTCGATCCCTCGATGTCGGTGAAGAGGAAGGTCATCGTGATCTTGGAAGAGTTCGAACTCATGCCCCGGCCCTCCGGGCCGCCGCGGCAGCCAGTTCGGCTCGATTCCCGATCCCGAGCTTGGTGTAGACGTGTACGAGGTGGGTCTTCACGGTCGATCTGGACATCAGCAGTGCCTCGGCGATCTGCGGGTTCGTCAGGCCGGCGACGACCTGTTCGACGACGCGCAGCTCGGTCGGTGTGAGGCTCTCCCAGCCCGACGGTGGACGCGTGCGCTCCCCACGCATGCGCTGCGCGAGCTCCGCAGCCGACGTCAGCGTCAGGGTGGCGCCATCGGCCCATCCGTCGCGGCCGACGACCGACTCGTGCGCCGCGGCCACGTACGCGGCTCGATGCGGGAATCGGTACCGGTACTCCATGCGCTCGCGGGCGACCTGTGCGGCTCCGAGGACGCGCGCGCCATCACGACGACGGTCGAGGTCGACGAGGAGCGTGCCGATCGCCTCGAGCGCATCGATGGCCGCCGGCCACAGCTCGTTCTCCGATGCGGTCGACAGCGCCCGATGGGCGAGATCGAGCGCGAGGGTCGCGTCGGTACCCCGTTCGCACTCGGCCAGCACGAGTTCGGCGGCCGTCGCGTACAGCGGTGCTCGGACCTCGGCGATCATCTCGCCGATCTGTTCAGCGTTCCGTCGGGCGTCGTCGACGTCGCCGACGGCCAACGCCACCTGAGCCCGGAAGCACAGGATCCTCCAGGACGGGAACACGTCGATCGCGCCTTCGGCGAAGACCGATCGGGCGGATTCGAGCCGGTCGGCGACGAGCTCGCGAACGCCCCGAGCCATCGTGTAGGCCGATCGCAGCGGCAGCGGAAGATGCTCGTCCGCGACCTCTTCGAGGCGCAGCGCATCGAGCACGGACACGTCGCCAGAAGCGAATGCTGCCCCCGCAGCGTGGAACGTCACGAGTACCCGATCAAGGGTCGAGCCGAACCGGGCATCGAGGACCGCCGTGGCGGCTGCGGCCAGTTCATCGGAGCGCCCGAACTCGCCACGCACCTGGGCGCCGATCGCCCTGATCAACAGCGCCCTGGCGCCCGTGATCGTCGCCACCCGCTGGTCGGACTCGATGCTCCGGCCCGCGGCACCCAAGCTGACGGCCGGACTCTGCAGGCCGTTCCAGACCGTGAACCACTCCCCCAACCGTTCGCCGTCCACGCACACCTCGTCGACCGCAGCGAGCAGGTCGTCGCGCGGACCGAACAGCATCACCATCGTGATGTGCCGTGCCAGGTCGAGACGAACCAGCGAGCGTTCGTCGCCGCGCTCCTCTGCGAGGCGGATCGCGTCGTCGCGCAGTTTGGCGAACTCCATGTCAGCGGCGTTGGTCCTGACCGTCTGCAGCGAGACGACCGCCTCCATCCACTCGGGAAGTTCCTGGTCGCCGTGGACGACTGCCGGCATGCCGTAACGCGCCGAATCGGCAGCGCGCTGACGCAGTGCCCAGTAGTCCCCGAGGCCGGTGACGAGCCGCAACGACAGCGGGGTGCCCGGTACCGCCCATTCGAGGGCGTTCACGCAATTCGGCCACTCGGGGTCGACGCGACCGACGATGTCGAGACGTGACTCCCACCACGCGTTGACGTCATCGACGCCGCTTTCCCGACTCACCGTGGTCAGCCACGTCGCACACCACTCGGCCTGGGCTTCACGTGCAGGGGCCGTCTCGCCGGCGTGGAGGAGCCGTTGCATCGCGTCGGAGCGGATGGTTTCGAGCAGTGCGTACCGGTCACGATTCGGGTCGAACTGGACGAGGCTCTTGTCGACGAGCTTGCCGATGAGTTCGGCCACCTCGTACGGATCGATGTCGCCGAAGCTTCCGACGACCGCCTCGGCCGACTCGGTCGTGAAGCCGCCAACGAACACGCCGAGCCGCCGGAGTGTGGCGCGCTCGACGTCGTCGAGGAGATCGCTGCTCCAGTCGACCGACGCTTGCAGTGTCTGCTGCCGTGCGAGCAGCGTTCGTGGGCCGCCGGCCAGCAATCGGAAACGGTCGTCGAGCTGGGCCGCGATCCGTTCGGGTGGCATGGACCGGACCCTCGCGGCGGCGAGTTCGATCGCCAACGGCATCCCGTCGAGACGACTGCAGATCTGCGCGACCGCCGGGGCGTTGTCGTCGGTGATCACGAACCCGCGCCTGGCACGTCTCGCCCGATCGACGAAGAGCAGCACGGCGTCGAAGTGCTCGACGTCGGACGCCGTCAGCCGATCGACCCGCTCGAGCGGCGGACTACTCAACGACGGCACGCGCCAGACGACCTCACCTGGCACACTCAGCGTCTCCCGGCTCGTGCACACGACCGTGACGGTGTCGAGACCTTTGGTGACGGCGTCGACGACGGCCGCTGCGGATGACAGCACGTGCTCGGCGTTGTCGAGCACGAGCAGGGTCTGTTGCCGACCGAGCAGGTTGTGCACGATGTGGTTGAGCGTCACGCCGCCCGGTGACTCCTCGAGGCCGAGGCCCCCCGCCACCGCGCCGAGCACGCTTGCGTGGTCGGAACACGACGCGAGCTCGACCCACACGTACCCGCCCGGGAACTGGCCGCCGAGCCGCGCCGCGAGCTCGAGCGCCAGACGTGTCTTCCCGCAACCGCCCGAGCCGGTCAACGTCACGACCCGCTCCTCGCTCAGCACACTCACGAGCTCGGCCAGCTCGGCGGCACGACCGATCAGCGGCGTCACCAGCGCGGGCAAGCCGTCCACGGTCAGGGTCGCCTCGTCGTCGAGGTACAACTGGGTCCGTTCGGGGAGGTGGGCAACCATCCGATGCATCATTCTCTCGCACTTGACCGACAACATCGACCAAGTGGTTGAGTTCGGGCCACGACGGCGTGACGTATCGCACAGTGCTGGCTTCGGCGGCCGCGATGATCGGCGGTCCCCAGAACTGTCAGACCCCTCCGTCAGGATGGGGGGATGGCGATGAAGACGGCGAGTTCGACGAGCAGGAGCGGCGTGGGCGGCGGCAAGGTCCGACTGGTCCACGTGTGCAGCGAATGCGGTACGTCCCACCCGAAATGGTCGGGCCAGTGTTCGGGCTGCGGCGACTGGAACACGCTCCTCGAGGATGTCGAGGGGTCGGCCGACGTGTTGGTGCTGCCGTCGAACCGCCCCGGCCCGGCCCGGATCGGCGACATCGGCGAGCAGGAGGGTCATCCCCGGGCGACCGACATCGATGAGCTCGATCGCGTGCTCGGCGGCGGAATCGTTCCCGGCTCGGTCACCCTGCTCGGCGGCGAGCCGGGCATCGGCAAGAGCACCCTGTTGCTGCAACTGCTCGCATCATGGAACGGCCCGACGCTCTACGTCACGGCCGAGGAGAGCGCACACCAGGTGCGACGTCGGGCCGAGCGGCTGGGAGCATTGCGTGACGATCTGTGGCTGCACGCCGAGACATCGCTCCCCCACATCCTCACCGCCATTGCCGACACGAAGCCCGAACTCGTGGTGATCGACTCGATCCAGACCGTGCACGACCCGTCGTCGGCGTCCCTGCCCGGGAGCGTCGGCCAGGTTCGGGGCTGTGCTCATCGCCTCGTGGTCGAAGCGAAGGAGCGGAACGTCGCAATCGTTCTCGTGGGCCACGTGACCAAGGACGGTGGGCTCGCCGGGCCGCGGGTGCTCGAGCACGTCGTCGACACGGTCTTGCAGTTCGAGGGAGATCGTCACCACGCCCTCCGACTGCTCCGAGCGTCGAAGCACCGTTTCGGTCCGACGAACGAACTCGGCCTGTTCGAGATGTGCCACGACGGGCTCGCTGGTGTGCCCGACCCGTCCACGCTCTTCCTCGCCGATCGGCGCGTCGGGATCGCCGGGTCAGCGGTCGTGCCGACGATGGAGGGTCACCGGCCGATCGTGGTCGAGGTGCAGGCGCTGACCAACCCCGGGGTACCGGGGGTCCCGTCCCGGCGGAGCGCGCAAGGGCTGGACGGGGGACGTCTCTCGATGCTGATGGCGGTGCTCGGCCGCCGTAGTCGCATCGCCATCGGCGAACAGGACGTGTACGCATCGACCGCTGGTGGCGTCAAGCTGAACGAGCCGGGCCTCGACCTCGGGGTGTGTCTGGCGGTCGCCAGCGCATTGAGTGACACCCCGCTACCCGCCGACGTCGCCGTGTTCGGCGAGGTCGGCCTCGGAGGAGAGCTCCGCCAGGTTGCCCACGCCGCACGCCGCATGACCGAGGCGGGTCGACTCGGGTTCGCACGTGTGATCGTGCCGACCAATTCGCCCGACGGCGACGGCACTGTGCGCACGTTGCGCGCGGGCACGCTCGCCGAGGCCATCGCTCTCGCCGGCCTGCACCGCTGACCAACCACCAAAGATTCGGCACTGCCACAGACACGAACTCCTACCCCTAGAATCGGCCCATGCAGTCCCGATTCGGCGCCGCCAACGAGCTGATGCGTGATGCGCTCGCTCGTGTGTCGCCGGGTACGCCGCTTCGTGATGGCATCGACCGCGTCGTTCGGGCCAAGGCGGGCGCGCTGTTGGTGTTGAGCGACGGCGCCGACGTGTTGTCGATCTGTTCGGGTGGGTTCCTCGTCGACGCACCGTACAGCCCGCAGCGTCTGTCGGAGTTGGCGAAGATGGACGGAGCCATCATCATCTCGACCGACGGCGGTCGCATCGCCCGGGCGAACGTCCATCTCGTCCCCGATCCCACGGTGCCGACCAGTGAGACCGGCACCCGTCACCGGACCGCGGAACGTGTCGCCCGATCGCTCGGCGTCCCGGTCGTCTCGGCGAGCGAGGAGATGGGCGTGATCAACGTCTACGCCGGGGGGAGCAAGCGCCAGCTCCAGGAGGTCGGCCACCTGCTCGAGCGTGCGAACCAGGCGTTGCAGACGCTCGAGCGCTACAAGGCGCGCCTCGACGATGCCATCGCCAACCTCACTGCGGTCGAGATCGAAGACGTGGCCAGCCTGCGCGACGTCGTCGCCGTCGTTCAGCGAGGCGAGATGGTGCACCGGGTCGCCGATGAGATCGAAACGATGATCATCGAACTCGGTGTCGATGCCCGGCTGCTGAGGTTGCAGCTCGACGAGCTCTACGGCGAGATCGACGACGAACTCGACCTCGTGGTCGCCGACTATCTGCCGCCGGGACGATCTGTCGCCGACACGCTCGCCGAAATGTCACGCTTGACCGACGATGACGTGTTGAACCTGAAGCTGGCCGCGAACACGCTGCACCTCGATGGCGACGCGCAGGACCTCACCCGTGAGGCAGCCCCGAAAGGGCTCCGGTTGCTCCACCGTGTCAACCGACTCCCGCAGGACCTGGCGGCGACGATCGCCGATCACTTCGGCGGATTGTCCAAACTGCAACGCGCCACGGTCGCCGATCTGGTCGCTGTGGACGGCGTCGACGAGGCAACGGCACGGTCGATTCGCGAAACGCTCAGCCGCGTCACCGAGTCGACCATCCTCGACCAGTACAGCTGACCGGCCGGTCAGATGCGTTCGATGATGGTCGCCGTGCCCATGCCGCCACCGGTGCACATCGCAACGAGGCCGGTCTGCAGGTCGCGTCGTTCCAGCTCGTCGAGCAGCGTGCCGATGAGCATCGCTCCCGTCGCACCGATCGGGTGACCGAGGGCGATCGCGCCGCCGTTGACGTTCACCTTCTCCGGATCGGCGCCGGTGTCCTTGAAGAACCGCAGCACCACCGATGCGAACGCCTCGTTGACCTCGAACAGATCGATGTCGTCGATCGTCATCCCGGCGCGGTCGAGACACTTGAGCGCAGCCGGCCCAGGCGCGGTGAGCATGATCAACGGTTCGTCGGCCGCCACCGCCGACATCACCAATCGAGCTCGCGGCTTCAGGCCGTTGGCCCGCGCATAGGCCGGTGATGCGAGGAGTACCGCGCCGGCACCGTCGACCACACCGGAGCTGTTGCCAGCGTGGTGGACGTGCTGCAGCTCGACACCGGGATACTTCTGGTCCATCAGCTGCGCCATGGTGAGCTCGGTCTGCTCGAACGAGAAGTCGACCATCTTCGGAAAGCTCGGTGCCAGCGCTGCGAGGCCTTCTGCCGTCGTCGACGGACGCGGGTACTCCTCGTGGTCGAGTGCCACCGTGCCGTCGTCGTTGACGATCGTGATGAGGCTCCGGTCGAAGCGGCCTTCCTCCAAGGCGACCGCGGCGCGGCGCTGGCTCTCGAGACCGAGCGCATCGCACTGCTCACGGGTCCACCCGTCGAGGGTTGCGATCAGGTCGGCGGACAGACCCTGAGGCACCTGCGGGTTGGTGGCGAGCAGGTGTTCGTTGTTGGCATGGAAACCGTCGGTGCCATTGCGGGCAGGACGGCTCATCGCCTCGACCCCTGCGCCGATCACGAGCTGCTGATGGCCGGCGCCGACGCCCATCGCGGCGAACGTGACCGCTTGTTGGCCGGATCCACAGAAGCGGTTCAGCGTCACTCCGGGCACGGTGACGGGCCAACCGGCGTCGAGCACTGCCATCCGACCGATGTCGTGCGCGTGGTCGCCGGCGTGAGAGCCGTTGCCGCACACCACGTCGTCGACGTCGACGGCATCGAAGCCGACGCGGTCGCGCAGACCGTTCAGCACCTGACCGAGCACCTTCTGCGGATGGAGGTGGGCGAGGCTGCCCTTGCCCTGTTTGCCGACACCGCGGGGAGAACGAACCGCGTCGATGATCCAGGCCTCGTTGGATCGGCCAGGGTTGGAGGTGTTCGTCATGGTGGTGCTCGATTCGGTGGAGTGATTCGGAGGGTGGTGGGTGGCTCAGAGCGCCGTCGTGGTGGCTGACGGATCGGTGACCGTGGGAAGGATCGCATCCCACACCCCCTCGTCGTCGAACCCGAGCGCCCAAAGCGACACTCCGTTCAACTGGTACTGGCGCGCCAGGTCCATCCGGGCCCGCACTCCATCGGCGTCGACGTAGTGCACTTGCCGCGTCTGCGTGCACGTCGTCACCCCGTCGGTGACCTCGAGGTCGTACTCGAAGAACCATTCGCCCGTGGCGTCGTCGTACACGGGCATCGCGCTGCGTCTGGCGATCAGATCGTCGACGGTCAGGGTCGTCAGGCTGGTGCGTCCCTCGGCGTCGGCGGGGCACACGCCCGAGACGAACGTCGGCCAGTTCCGGCCGTAGGCGGGAATCCCGAGCACGAGCTTGTCAGGTGAACCGACGGCTTCGATGGCGCCGGTGATCGTCGTTTCGACCCACGCCAGCGGAGCGATCGGTCCCGCGTCAGCGACCGAGAAGTCGTACGCCATGATGCGGATGGTGTCGACATGAGGAGCGATTGCCCCGTAGTCGTAGACCCAGTAGCCGCTGTCGATCGTCTGGCCCGAGTCGTACACGGGCGGGATGCTGACGCTGAGTGTTCGGCCGTCGGCATGGAGGCGGGCGCCGAGTTCGGTGATGAACGCCACCCAGTTCGGCCGTGTCGCAGCCCAGGTCTCACGCCCGTCGGCGAACGCGAACTGCTCGTAGTCGATGTCGATCCCGTCATGGTCGCCGCTCGACGCGAACTCGACGATCGCATCGACGTGCTGGGCACGCGTGGCGGGATCGGCAAGCACGGCCGCCATCCCGCCGGCCGGCATGGCGTCGACGATCGACGGCACGACGTTGGCCGTCGAGCTGCGGGCCTTGTCGAGGAACGCCTCGGTCAACTCCGCGTCGGCGCTCGGGTCGACGATGATGTCGGTCACTCCGACCGCGCTGAACCAGAACGGCGACACATCGCGCATCGAGCCCAGTCGGCGGTCGGCCTCGGGAAGCGATGCGTCGAGGGTCCAGTACGGAGCCCACGCGTCGAGCGGGATGTCGGGCTTCGGCGGTGGAGGCGGATCCTCGCGAGTTGCGATCAGCACGCCTCCGACCGCAATGGCGATCACGAGGAGTCCCAGCGCGGCCAACACCGCTCGACGCCGGGTCTGGGTCGCGCGGCGCGGCGACTCGGACGGGGCAGCTGGATCGGGCTCGGGGTTCGGTGTGCCGCGGACCGGCGTGTCAGGCGAGGATTGCGGCGAGGTCCGTGAAGGCAACGTCGGCGAGGGAATCGATGAGGGTGAGCCCGGAGGCGGGAGTGAGGGCAACGACATGGGGGACTCCCAGCGTCGCACACCCCGCGGCCAGCGCCGAGGCAACCCCCGTCGGCGAATCCTCGATCGCGACGCATCGCGTGGGGTCGACGCCGAGTCGTGCCGCCGCCGCCAGGTAGGGCTCGGGATCGGGTTTGCCGTTCGTCACCTCGTCGCCGGTGATCGACGCAGCGAACGATCCGGCGGGTGCGGCTGCGATCACCGCGTCTGCCAACCGGCGCCATGACATCGTGACCAGGGCGCACGGCACGCCAGCTGCTGCACACTCGGCGAGCAGGTTCGCCGCGCCCGGTCTCCATGGCAGTTCCCGAGCGGCGCGGGAGATCACGCCATCGAGGAGCCGCTCGACGATGGTGTGCGGATCGAGTCGAACACCGCCTCGGTCGCGCAGTTCCACCGCGGCATCGAGCAGATCGAACCCGACGATCGAATGCGCATCGGCCGAGGTCCAGGTTCCGTCGAACTCGGCGACGAGTTCATGTTCGCAGGCGATCCAGTAGGGCTCGGTGTCGACGAGGGTCCCGTCCATGTCCCACAAGACCGCAGCTGGTTTCACTCCGTCACGGTAGGGGCGTCATCCGGCCGTCGCGCGTCGAGGCCGTGCACTGGGGCCAGGCACCGGTGCACGACCTCACGCAGGGGGTCGCTTCGACGTCGCCGCCGGGCGGGTGTCCGCACGTTGCACCCGACCAGGATCGGGATCGTTGCACAGCGCGCGGTGGAACTAAGTACGTACATACGTACACTTCCCGCATGGGCCGAACGGGAGACCAGCGATGGACGTAGTCGGGTATGCGTTCATGGCAGCGATCGCCGCCGGGCTCGGCGCGATGGGCGGACTCGGAGGAGCGATCCTCCTGGTGCCGGCCCTCGTCCTCACGGGGATGCCGACCGCGCAGGCGGCACCGCTCGGATTGATCAGCGTCGCTGCTGGTTCCATCGCAGCGGGAGCGCAACAGTTGCGCGACCGGACGGTCAACCATCGGCTCGGCGTCGCCACGGAGATCGCCGCCTCGACGGGCGCGGTCGTGGGCGCAACACTCTCCGGCCTGGTGAGCGACTCGGCCTTGACGTACGTGTTGGCGACCGTTGCAGCGCTGGCAGCGTTGGCGAGCTTCAGGAAAGGCCGGGTGCATGTTGCGCTCGAGTCGTCCGACATCGAGGTGGGCGAGCGCATCGGTTCCCTCAGCGGCGTGATCAGGACCCCTGTCGGCATCGTGCCGTATGTCGTCCAGCATCTTCCGATCGGGCTCGGCCTGATGACGATCGCCGGACTGATCGCCGGGACGGCGGGTGCCCCTGGCGGCTTCATCAAGACGCCGGCGACGAGTGAGGTGATGGGGGTCCCACCACGAGTCGCTGCGTCCACCACGACGTTCACCGTCGGCGTCACCGCTGCCGCCGCACTCGTCGTGTTCGCACTCGACGGTCGCATCGACGCCTCGATCTCCTGTGCGGTCATCGCCGGCAGCTTGATCGGGGGACGGCTCGGCGCCGGCCTGCAGTCGCGTCTCCCCGATCAACTGCTGCGCCGGGTGCTCGGAGTGTTGCTGGTCTGCGTGGCCGTCGTCCTGGTGAGCCGGGCATGAGCACCGAATTCGACCACAGCCTCGCGGTCTCCACGATCCGTGGCCGCTGGCAGGTTCCATATCTCACGTGGATCACGAGGGTCCTGATCGTGGTTGCGCTCGTCGGGACGTTCGCGCCCGGGCCTGTCGGAACAGTCGTCCAGGTCTCAGCCGTGGCCGTCGCCATCGCCGTCCCACTGCTGCGCGTGCTGTGGCTCATCCATCGCTGGCGACAGGAACGTGACTGGATCTTCGTGGTCATCGGCGGCGCTCTGCTGCTCGTGATCGCGACAGGAGCAGTCATCGCCATCGTCGGCTGACGTCGACGTTGCGAAGAGATGTAAATGTACGTATATTCGTACCTGAAGAATCAGATAGAGGAGTGATTGACCATGACCACCGAGATGATCCCCGCGGTTTCGACCATCGATGCGAGCCGGCTCCGACAGCTCATGAACGAAGATCCCGATCTTCGAGTGCTGGACGTGCGTACCGGCGGCGAGTTCGAGACCGTCCACATCCCGGGTTCGTTCAACGTCCCGCTCGACACGCTCGGTGAGCACGCCCGCGACCTGGCATCGGTCGAGCATCCTGTGGTGCTGATCTGCCAGACCGGTGGGCGGGCGTCGAAGGCGCACGATGCGCTGACCGCCGCCGGCAAGCAAGGTCTGTACATCCTCGAAGGTGGCATGGCCGCATGGCAGGCGACCGGTGGCGAGGTCGCGACGAGCGGCACCCATCGCTGGGCGATGGACCGCCAGGTGCGACTCGTTGCTGGATCCCTCGTGCTCGCCGGCATCCTTGGCAGCATCGCCGCCCCCAAGGCCAAATGGCTCGCCGGCGGCGTCGCCGGTGGCCTCGTGTTCTCCGCCGTGTCGAACACCTGCGCCATGGCCTCGGTCCTCGCCAAGGTTCCGTACAACCGGACCGACAACTGCGACATCGCCGGTGTCCTGTCCGATCTCCGAGCAGAATCGGTTCGGCCGTGAAGCTCACGCAGTACTACCTCGATTGCCTCTCGCAGGCCTCCTACCTGATCGGCGACGAGTCGAGCGGGCGCGCCGTCGTGGTCGATCCCCGCCGTGACGTCGACGAATACATCCGTGACGCGCAGGAAGCCGGGCTCACCATCGAGCTGATCATCGAGACGCACTTCCACGCCGACTTCCTCTCCGGTCACCTCGAACTGGCCGAAGCGACAGGCGCCGAGATCGCCTACTCGTCGCTCGCCACGACCGAATTCGAATCACGCAAGCTCGCAGACGGCGAGCGGATCGAGCTCGGTGAGGTCGTGCTCGAGGTTCGGCACACCCCCGGGCACACACCCGAATCGATCAGCATCGTCGTGTGGGAGCACGCCGATGACGAACTGCCGTACGGCGTGCTGACCGGCGACACACTGTTCATCGGCGATGTCGGACGACCCGACCTCCTCTCGTCCATCGGCTTCACGCGCGACGAGTTGGCGAGCGACCTGTACGACAGCCTCCACGACAAGCTGCTCACCCTGCCCGATTCGACCAGGGTGTTTCCTGCGCACGGCGCAGGGTCGGCGTGCGGCAAGAACCTGTCGACGGAGACGTCGTCGACCATGGGCGAGCAACGCCTCACGAACTACGCGCTCTTGGCCCCGGACAAGCCGACGTTCATCGGACTGGTGACCGAAGGGCAACCGCCGGCGCCCGACTACTTCCTCTACAACGCGATCCTGAATCGACAGGACCGTCCGCTCCTCGACGAGACCGAGATGCCCATCGCACTCGAACTGGCCACCGTCGAGGCGCTGGTCGAGGGTGGGGCGATGATCATCGACGGGCGCGCTCCGGAAGACTTCGCCCGCGGGCACCTACGGGGCTCGGTCAACATCGGGCTCAACGGCCGATATGCGGAGTTCGCCGGTTCGGTCCTGCCGAGCGACGTCGACATCGTGCTCGTCGTCGACGACGGTTTCGAACTCGAGGCGAAGAACCGCCTGGCGCGCATCGGCTTCGACCGCGTCGTCGGCTTTCTCGACCACCCGCTGGAGACGTTCGCCGCTCATCCCGAATCGACCACGATCGCGTCCCGGCTGACGGCGACCGAGTTCACCCGTCGACGAGACACCCTCGCCGAACTCCAGCTCGTCGACGTGCGCAACCCCGGCGAGTACCAACTCGGCAGCATCCCCGGCTCGTCGTCGATCCCGGTCGGCCAACTCCCGAGCCGCTTCGACGAGCTCGACCCCGCCCTGCCGACCGTGGTGTTCTGTGCCGGCGGATACCGCTCATCGGTCGCTGCGAGCGTCCTGCGCACTGCCGGATTCGGTGACGTGTCCGACATCGTCGGCGGCTACGGCGCCTGGGTGACTCAGCAGGGCTGACCCGTCCGGTCCCCCGGCGTCACCGTCCGGTCGACGCCACGAGCGACGGCGCGATGCCCAACTGGAAGTGCGAGACGAACCGGTAACGGTCGCCCCGCACGATCGTCGTACGCCACTCGATCGGCCGGCCACGGTACGTGCCCATCCGTTCGAGGAACATCGCTGCCTCGCCGCGCCGCATCTTCAGCAGTGCCCGCTCGTCGGGCGTCGGGTTGAGCGGCGCGAGCCGCTCCCAGCCTGCATCGGGACGCAGACCACAACGCCGATCGAGTTCGTCGTAGAGCGCCGTGCGCTCGAAATTGCTGTCGAGCAACACCCCGGCGTCAGCCATCGGCAACCACGCCCGATCGAGTGCGAGCGGATCGGCGCCGGCGTACCGGAGCCGCTCGAGGAAGAACAGCGGGGCGTCGACCTCCAGACCGAGTCGCTCGGCGACCGCCGCATCGGTCGTTCGGCGCAACTCGCGCACCACGCTGCGTTGTTCGATGCCCGACGCCTCGACCGATTGGAACAGGCTGTACAGGGCGCCGAGTGGCTGCTCGAACTCTGCGCGGTTGACCACGGTGCCACGCCCGCGTTCACGGCGCAGGATCCCCGCCTTGTTGAGATGTCGGACCGCTTCGCGCACGGTGTGTCGGCTCACCGCGAACTCGTCGACCAGCTCGCTGTCCGTCGGGAAGCGTTCGTCGAAATCGCCACGGTCGAGCCGTTCCCGCAGAACCTGCTCCAGCTGCGCCCAGAGTGGCATCGGGCTCGATCGATCCAACTTCACGACACCAGCCTCCACCAACCATCACCTCGCTCGACGACGACGCTCCAAACGTCCGGACAACCAGACTCTATCGAAGCGGTCGCGAGCCCGTTCAGGATGTCTGGAAGCGCGTGATGTTCGCTTCGCCGATGCGTTCGCGCTTGTCCGGGTCGTCGATGCCGAGACCCTTCGACGGTGCCAGGCACAACACCCCGAGTTTGCCTTCGGCCTCGTTGCGGTGCACCGCCAGCGCGGCCTCACCGACGTCTTCGAGGGCGTAGGTGCCCGACAACAGCGGGTGGATGCGTCCCTGATCGATCAGCCGGTTCGCGGCCCAGGCCTCTTCGTAGTTGGCGAAATGGGATGCGACGAGCTTCTTCAGCTTCATCCAGAAATGGCGGTTGTCGAATTCGACCATGTATCCCGACGTCGCGGCGCAGGTGACGACGGTGCCGCCTCGCTTGGCGGCGAACACCGACGCACCCATCGTCGAGCGACCGGGGTGCTCGAAGACGATGTCGACGTCTTCGCCGCCGTTGAGCTCACGGATCTTCTTGCCGAACCGGCGCCACTCGGACTCGTCCTGCGTGTGCTCGTCGGACCAGAACTCGTAGTTCTCGGCGCGACGGTCGATCACGGCCTCGCATCCCATGCTGTTGAGCAGCGCAGCCCGCTCGGGCGACGACACCACGCCGATGGGCGTGCCCCCACCGTTCAACACGTACTGCACCGCGTATCCCCCGATGCCGCCGGTGGCACCCCAGATCAGCACGCTGTCGCCCTGCTTCATCCGGGCACCGTGCCCGCCGACGAGCATCCGGTACGACGTGGAGTTGCACAATGCGTTGACGGCGGCCTCCTCCCACGTCAGGTGCGTCGGCTTCGGCATCAGCTGGTTCGCCTTGACGATGCTCAGGTCGGCGAGGCCACCGAAGTTGGTCTCGAAACCCCAGATCCGCTGATTGGCGGCGAGCATCGAGTCGTTGTGCGCCGACGGGTCCTGGTCGTCCACGTAGTTGCAGTGCACCGTCACCCGGTCGCCGGGCTTCCAATTGCGGACCGCAGAACCGACCCGCAGCACGACTCCCGATGCGTCGGATCCGACCACGTGGTACGGCAACGCGTGCCGCTCGGCCCATTCGCTCTCGCGTCCGAGGCGGTCGAGGAACCCGAACGTGGGCAGCGGTTCGAAGATCGAGGTCCACACCGTGTTGAAGTTGATGCTCGACGCCATGACCGCGAGGTACACCTCGTCGGGCGCCAGCTCCGGTGTGGCGACGTCGCCGATGTGGAGTGACTTGCGAGGATCCTTGTCGTCGGACGCGAGACCTTCGAACATGGCGACCTCGTCGCGCTGGACGAACGCAGCGCGATAGTGATCCGGAATCGAAAGGTTGGCGATGTCGTCGCCGCTGGCGCCTGACTGGATGGCCTCGAGGATGATGTCCATGGCGCGAACGTTACCGATCGGTAATCCCGCAACCCAAGCCGTGTCCTGGTCTGCGACGCATGCCGATCCCTGCGTTTTTCGGCGGCTCGGTCGCAGGGGTACCGTTTGCGAATGGCAGCTCCTGACTCCGCATCCGGCTCGTACATCATCGCCGGAGCTCGCACTCCGATCGGCAAGCTCAGCGGCGCGCTGTCGTCGTTCTCCGCTGCGGATCTCGGAGGTTTCGCCATCGCTGCGGCGCTCGAGCGCGCGGGTGTAGCGCCCGACGAGGTCGACCACGTCATCATGGGGCAGGTCCTCATGGCCGGCCAGGGCCAGGTGCCGAGCCGGCAGGCCGCAGTGAAGGCCGGCATCCCGATGAGCGTCCCGTCGATCAACGTCAACAAGGTCTGCCTCTCGGGCCTGAACTCGATCTACCTCGCCCACCAGATGATCGCGGCCGGCGATGCCGACATCGTCGTCGCCGGTGGAATGGAGTCGATGACGAACGCTCCGTACCTCGCCGAGGGCGCCCGCTCGGGCTTCCGCTACGGCAACACCGAGCTGGCGGACGCGATCATCAAGGACGGCCTGTGGTGCGCCTTCGACGCCTGTCTCATGGGCCTCGGTACCGATCGGTACACCGGCGGCTCGATCACCCGCGAGGAGCAAGACGCCGCGTCGGCACTTTCGCACGAGCGGGCGGCAGCTGCGATCAAGGAAGGCCGGCTCACCGACGAGATCGTGGCGGTCAGCGTTCCGCAGCGCAAGGGTGACCCGATCCTCGTCGAGCACGACGAGGGTGTCCGCCCCGGCACCACGACCGAGAGCCTCGGCGGCCTCAAACCCGCGTTCGATCCCAACGGGACCGTCACTGCGGGCAATGCGTCGCAGCTGTCCGACGGCGCCAGCGCGATCGTGCTGATGTCGCGCGCCGAGGCGGAGCGCCGAGGCGTTGCACCGCTCGGCGAACTCGTCTCGTACGGAATGGTCGCCGGGCCCGACAACGCATCGCTCCTCCATCAGCCCAGCCGGGCGATCCTGAAGGCGGCGGAACGGGCCGGCATCGCAGTGTCGGACATCGACCTGTTCGAGTTGAACGAAGCCTTCGCGGCCGTCGGCATCGCGTCGGCACGAGAGCTCGGCATCAGCGAGGACATCGTCAACGTCAACGGTGGAGCGATCGCCCTGGGTCACCCGATCGGCATGAGCGGCAACCGGCTGGCGCTGACGATGCTCCACGAGCTGCGTCGTCGCGGCGGCGGGGTCGGCGCCGTTGCGCTGTGCGGCGGCGGTGGCCAAGGCGACGCCGCCATCCTGCGCTCGCTCTGACACGACACGACACACGGCCCAACGGCTCGGGCGAAGCCCGCGCTCAGCGCCGATCGTGCTGACTTGCGCGCCCATGGTGGCTGGGATACTTTGCGTGGCGAAGCGACCACGGAAACATGACGGCTTCACCCGTTTGGGTGGTCATGTTACGAAACCTTGACAATTTCGCCGACAGTTCGTAATGTGACCGCAACAACTCAGCGATGCGGTTCACACCGAAATTGTTGAGAAAAGAACGTTTGACACTCGGAACAACGGGTATCAACACACTCTGAGGCACCACTGACACGAATCGGCCCGTCCGCCCGCTACCGATTCGTGAAGGTGGTGCCTCAGTCATTTTTCCGCGCGGACCCTGTTCTGCCCTGCCGTGGCCTTCGGTGGCCCGGCCGCAGAGCGTTGGAAGGTGACTCGGTCCGCTGGCGGACGCTCAGTCCATCGGGCGTCGGCCCTCGAGGGCCCGGCCGAGCGTGAGTTCGTCGGCGTATTCCAAGTCGCCGCCGACCGGCAGACCGCTTGCGATCCGGGTGATCGTGAGCCCGAGCGGCTTGAGGAGCCGTGCGAGGTACATCGCCGTCACCTCGCCCTCCGTGTTCGGGTTCGTGCAGATGATGATCTCGCTGATCCCCTCCGGGTCGATCCGAGTGAGGAGCTCGCGGATCTTCAACTGCTCCGGCCCGATCCCTTCGAGCGGACTCATCGCTCCGAGGAGCACGTGGTAGCGGCCGCGGAACTCCCCGGTCTTCTCGAGTGCCACGATGTCGCGCGATTCCTCCACGACGCACACCACGGAACCGTCGCGGTTGTCGTCGCTGCAGATCGGACACAGGGCGTCTTCGGCGATGTTGAAGCAACGATCACAGAATCGAACTCTGGCCTTGGCGTCGGTCAGCGCGTGCGCGAGGCGGGCGACGTCGTCGGATGGCACCTTCAACAAGTGGAACGCGATGCGCTGCGCAGACTTCGGACCGATGCCGGGCAGTCGCCCCAGTTCGTCGATGAGCGTCTGTACCGGTGGCGTGTACGTACTGCTCACGATCAGGTGCGCTCTTCGATCAGCTCGGACCCGGGGAACGCCTCGGCGAGACGCTCGATCGGCGACTTCACCGATTCCGGTGGGACATCGACGAGATCGTCCAGATCGACGTCTTCGTCATCGATCGGGTCATCGATCGGCGAACTCGGAGCATCGTCCGGCGCTCGGTCGATCGACGGCGGTGGCCCGACCACCGCTGGTTCACCGCCCCGGTCGAGGCCACCGCGGGCGGCCGGCGGGGCCGCCGTCGACTCGGACGCGGCCGCCGGCGATGTGGCCGGTGGTGCCGCTGGAGTGACTGTCGACGGCACGGTCATCGGATCGGCGGCGTGCGCGGCGTCTCCTTCGACGACGAGTCGCACCTCGACCGGGCGACCGGTGATGGCCCGAATCGCGGCCTCGACCGCCGGCCGATGCTGCTCGCACTTCTCGCGATGGACGACGTTGGGGAGCGAAAACGTCACGGTGTCGTCCGTACTCGTCAGCAGCGTGGCCGGGGCATACACGGCTCGCGCCATGCCGCGGAGCCCGGGACGAACCGTCTGTTCCCACTGCTCGTTCGACAACGGAACATCTGCCACCGCCCTCGTCACGACCGCTGGCGGCGACGCCGGGGAAGCATCGGGCGACGCCACGTCTGGTTCTGCAGCCGCACCACCGGACACGGATGGGGCCGACTCCGCCCCCGACGCCACGTCGGTCTCGGCCGCTTCGGCGACACGGGCACGGCCGCCGAGCACGGCGCGCCCCGACGCCGCAACAGGCGGCGCTGCGGCCGCCGATGGCGTACCGCCTGCCGCCACTGGGACCCCCGCCGCGACCTGCTCCTCGAGACGGTGGAGACGGGCCAACAGCGCAGCCAGGTCGGGGGCCACCGAGTCGGCCGTGAGCTGCACTGCGGCGACGTCGAGCAGAACCCTTGGGTCGGGGGCGTGACGCATGTCGGTGAGTGAGGCGCCGAGCAACTCGATGCCGCGCACGAGGCTCGCGGCACCCACCCGGCTGGCCTGATCGGTCAACACGTCGATGTGCTGACCGGGCACCTGAGCGAGCTCGGGCGCCATCAGACACAGGAATTCGTTGCGCATGAAGCGGATCAGTTCCTCGGTCAGCGTGCGCGGATCTCGACCGATGCTGATCGCGTGCGCCACCATCGTCAGGGCGCGGCCGGGGTCACGATCGATCATCGCCTCGACGAACTCGTCGAGCGGAACGGTCTCGAGGCCGGCGTCACCCACCGTCGCCGCCAGCTCGAGGGCCGACAGCGCATCGCGCGCCGACCCCGCACCTTGACGCAGGACCTGCTCGACCGCGGCCTCGCTGACATCGAGCCCGGCATCGGCGGCCACCCAACGAACGTGCTCGCTGAGCGTGTCGGTGTTGAGCAGATGGAACTGAAGGTGCTGCGTCCGACTCCGGATCGTGTCGGACATCTTCTGCGGGTCGGTCGTCGCGAGTACGAACACGACGTGAGGTGGCGGTTCCTCGAGCGTCTTGAGCAGCGCCGCCTCGGCCGCCTTCGAGAGCATGTGCACCTCGTCGAGGATGTACACCTTGTGCCGACCGGGGGTACCGAGCGACGCCTTCTCGATCAGATCACGCATGGCATCGACGCCGTTGTTGCTCGCGGCGTCGAGCTCGTGCACGTCGTAGCTCGTCCCACGTTCGACCGCGATGCACGACGGGCACTCGCAACACGGTTCCCCGTCGACAGGGCGCTCGCAGTTGAGCACCTTGGCCAGGATGCGCGCCGAGGTCGTCTTGCCGGTGCCGCGTGGGCCGGAGAAGAGATAGGCCTGACCCTCGCGCCCCTCGGCCACCGCAGTTCGAAGTGCCTTGACGACGTGGTCCTGGCCCTTGACCTCGCTGAATCTTCGGGGCCGATATCGGCGGTACAACGACTGGTTGGCCATCGTGGCCACGATAGCGATGGGATGTGACGGCACGATGCGCCACACCGATGCCCAGCGAGGGGTGCTGCCTCCGCCGACCCGAGCTTCTCTAAGGTCGGGACATGGCGGGAACCGCATTGCGCACCGAACTGCGCACGAGCCGGCCGGCCACATCCAGCATCGTCATCGCCGTCAGATTCGTCGCCGCCGGGATCGCCGTCGGCTTCCTCGTCGTAGGCATCACTGCGTGTTCGGAGACCGCCGGACCCGAGACCACGACGGCCGACTACCTCCGCCAACTCGAAGCGATCTGCGCAGACACGGCGGCCCAACTCGACGCGCTCCCCGATCCACCCGATGGCATCACGATCACCGAGTTCGCCACGCAAGCGGACTCGATCCTGACCAGCGAGGCCGAGCAGGTACGCGAACTCGACCCGCCCGAAGACCTCGACGCCGACCACCGTGCCCTCGTCGCCAACGACGAGGACCAAGCCGCGGCCTGGTCCGACCTCGCAGACGCCGTGACGAGTGGCGACAGCGAACTGAGCGAGATCACCACCCTGATCGCTTCGTTGAATCTGGGCCGCAGCGACCTCGTCACGACGATGGGCGCGCCGGCGTGCGTACGGCTTCCGGGGTGACGCGTCCGCCGCGCCGAGGACGGCAGGCACCTCTCACGCGCACACCGACCACTAGCCTCGGGCCGACTGTGAGCCAGACGTCAGCGCGCCCCCTCCGACGACGGACTCGTCGTTCAGCCCAGTTGGGTCTGGCTGTGCTCGCCGTAGCGGCCGCCGGCTCGATGCTCGGAACGGGCACCGCGCACGCCGAAGCATCGGTCGTCAGTTCTGATCCGGCCGACGGTTCGACCGTCGCCACGTCCCCGACTGCGATTTCGATCGTCTTCTCCGAGGAACTCGGCGAGGCGAACACGATCGTGCTGGAGTGCAACACGGAACTCGTGTCGCTCGGCCGACTCGAAGTCGGCGCCGACGACCTCAGCGTCACGGTCGAGGTCCCCTCCGCTCTGCCGAAGGGTACGTGCGTGGCCAACTGGTTGGTGAGCGATCCGGACGGCGAGCCGAACGGGTCCGGCAACATCACGTTCAGCGTGTCGAGCGACCCGATCGCGACCACGACGACCGTCGCGGAGACCGACGCTGCTGCCGTGACCACCATCGCCGGCGCCACCACCGAACCCGTCGACGGCTCGGTCACCACCACGTCGACCGAGGTCGTCAGCCCTGCCGACGCCGAGACCGGGCAGGGGCCTCTCTGGCTCGGTCGTCTCATCTCGATCATGGGTGTGGCGATCCTCTTCGGGGCGCTCGTGACGATCGCGGCTGCGTGGCCGGAGGGCGTCGAGTACCTGGTGGCCGTCAAGTTCATCCGAACCATCTGGATCGTCGCCGTCATCGGCACCGTGTTGTACGTCGCTGCTGCGACCGCCGCCGCCACGGGTGGCTCGCTCGGCAGCGGCCTGAATCCGACCAACTGGATGGATCTGTTCGACGCGGGCCTGCCCGGCATGGCGGCGATCGCCCGCCTCGTCCTGGTGCTCGGTTCCGGGTGGGTCGCGTTCCGGCCCGACCGGGTGATCGACCCCACGACGCAGATGGCCGGCCTCGGGATCCCCGCGCTCGCAGTGGCCACGATCGGGTTGAGTCGTACCGGTGGGGACTTCGCGCTGATCGGCATCGCAGCGGGCGTCCTCCATGCGTTGGCGATGGCGATCTGGATCGGTGGCGTGGTGCTGCTGGCCCGGGTGGTGCTCGCCGGACCCGGCGAGGAAGACCTCGTCCACGCGGTGCGCGGTTTCTGTCGGATCTCCAACCTGGCGATCATCGTCACGGTGGTCACCGGCCTGATCCAGACCGTGCGGCTCGACGGCGGAGACCTGTTCGGATCGAGCCACGGCCGTGTTCTCCTGCTCAAGACCGTCGCCGTTGCCGTGATGCTCTTCATCGCGATCAAGGCTCGTCAGTTCGTCAACGATCGGCTCGCCCGGACCGACGAGATGACCGTGCCGATGGCTGATCGTCTGCGTCGAGCGTTCGGAATCGAAGCCGCCATCGGCATCCTCGCCGTCGCCCTGAGCGCTTGGATGCTGGCACTGACGCCACCGAACGCGGACGCGAGCGGCAACATCAGCTACGTCATCGAACGCCAGTTCCAGGTCGCCGAAGCCGACCTCGACATCACGGTGATGCTCACGTCTGATCTGCCCGGTGCCGTCGGCATGGAGGTCGACGTCGATGCCCCAGAGTCGGGCCTCTCCCAGTTCGAGATCGTGTTCACCGCACCGCCGAACCCCGACATCGGCACGATCACCCAACCGGTGCCGCTGACGGGCACCGGGGTCGCGGTTCGCCTGGCGGCCGAGGGGTTGCCCCTCACCGTGCCTGGGGCGTGGCGGGTGCAGATCAACGCGACGACCCCGAGCGGCGTCGTGAACACCGACCCCCAGACGTTCGTGATCCGCAACCCCGATGGATCGGCGCCAACGACGAACATCACGATCCCACCACCCGTCGTGGTGACCATCGCACCGACGACCACCGCCGCCGGCTGAGTTGGTGCGCGGGGTCAGGCACCGCGCACCAACTATCGGGCGATGAAGGAGCTGAACGAGACGGGTTCGGCGACATCGAGCTGGTCATAGCGGCAACTCTCGGGCGTGCGGTCAGGGCGCCAGCGGAGGAACTTCACGCCATGGCGGAACCGGCGGTTCTCCAGTTGCCCGAACGTCACCTCCGCCACCAGACCCATGCGGAGTGGCACGAACGACAGGTCCTTTCCGGCGTTCCACCGGCTGCCACCCGTGCTGGCCACTGATTCCTTGCCGTTCTGCTTGCCGGCGCCGTCCCATTCGGCCCAGTCGCGCCACGGGTGCCCGTCGAGCGCGTCGTGGGTGCGGGGCTCCAACTCGGCGAGCAGTTCGGCACGGCGGGCGACGCTGAACGCCGCTGCCACCCCGACCGAGTGCATGTCACCGTCGTCGTCGAAGAGGCCGAGCAGCAGGGACCCGACGCCGTTGCCGTCCTTGTGGATGCGGTAGCCGGCGACCGCGCAGTCAGCCGTCCGCTCGTGCTTGACCTTGATCAGCGCCCGTTTGCCCGGCTCGTACGTGCCGTCCAGCGGTTTCGCGATCACACCGTCGAGGCCCGCGCCCTCGAACCGGCCGAACCACTCGTCGGCCACCTCACGCGCGGTGCTCGCCGGGGTGAGGTGGACGACTTCGTTCGCCGTGATCAGCGTCTCGAGGAGGGCTCGGCGGTCCGACATCGGTAGATCGAGGACCGCCTCGTCGGCGTTGGCCAGCACGTCGAAAGCGACGAACGCCGCCGGCGTCTCGAGGGCGAGCCGATCCACCCGCGACTTGGCCGGATGGATGCGCTGCAGGAGCGCATCGAAATCGAGACCGTTCCCACCCGTGTCGGCCACCACGATCTCACCGTCGATGATGCAACGGTCAGGAAGCGCCTGGCGGAGTGGATCGAGCAACTCTGGGAAGTAGCGGGTCAGCGGGCGCAGCTTTCGGCTGAACAGCTCGAGCCGGTCACCGTCGCGGAAAACGATGCAGCGGAAGCCGTCCCACTTCGGTTCGTAGAGCCAGCCGTCGCCTTCCGGGATCGAGCGAGCCAATTTGGCCAGCATCGGTTCGATCGGGGGTTGCAGCGGAAGGTCGAACGGCTCGTCGGCGGGAGCAGGGTCGTCGGCCATCACGAACAGTCTCGCCGATCCACCCCGACCGATGAGCCAACCCACCGGATACGGGGACGTCGCTCATCGCAACTCGTCCGACCACGCCACCGATGAGCCACACCACCGGATACGGGGATGTCGCTCATCGCACAGGCGACCGACGGTGCGGCGGCGGTGTGGGTCCGGCCCTGGCCACGTCGCATTTCACCATCGATCTGTCCGCTCCGGTTGCCAGCAAGTAGCGTCGCGGGACGTGACCACGCCGATGCAGGACAGACTCGACGACCTCAAGCAGCGGCAGGATCAGGCGTTCCACGCCGGTTCGCAACGCTCGGTCGACCGCCAGCACGAGAAGGGCAAGATGCTCGCCCGCGAGCGCCTCGAGTACTTCCTCGATGACGGCTCGTTCCACGAACTCGACCTCCTGGCCCGTCACCGTGCGCACTCCTCCGGTCTCGAGGAACGGCCGTACACCGACGGCGTGATCACCGGCTGGGGCACGGTCGAGGGTCGCAAGGTGTTCGTGTTCTCCCAGGACTTCACGGTCTTCGGCGGCGCGCTCGGCGAGGTGTTCGCCGAGAAGATCCACAAGCTGATGGACCTCGCGCTCAAGGTCGGTGCCCCACTTGTCGGGCTCAACGACGGCGCCGGCGCGCGTATCCAGGAGGGTGTCGTCAGCCTCGCGAGTTATGGCGGGATCTTCCACCGAAACGTGTTGTCGTCTGGCGTGATTCCACAGATCTCGGTGATCCTCGGACCATGCGCCGGCGGCGCGGTCTATTCGCCGGCCATGACCGACTTCATCTTCATGGTTCGCGAGTCGAGCCACATGTTCATCACCGGCCCCGACGTGGTGAAGACGGTGACGGGCGAGGACGTCACCCTCGAGGAACTCGGCGGAGCGATGAGCCACGCCTCCAAGTCCGGCGTCGCCACGTTCGTGTCGGGCGACGAGAAGTCGTGCCTCGACGACGTGCGGTTCCTGCTGTCGTTCCTGCCCCAGAACAACCTGGAGGAGCCACCGATCGAGGACCTCGGCGACGACCCCGACCGGCTGTGCCCCGAGCTGCGCGACATCCTCCCTCCCAGCCCGAACATGCCGTACGACATGACCGAAGTGATCCGGCACGTGGTCGACGACGGCGAGTTCTTCGAGTACTTCCCCTACTGGGCCAAGTCGATCGTGTGCGGGTTCTCCCGCATCGACGGCCGACCCGTCGGCATCGTCGGCAACCAGCCGAAGATGCTCGCCGGCGTACTGGACATCGAGTCGTCGGAGAAGGCAGCCCGGTTCGTGCGCACGTGCGATTCGTTCAACATCCCGCTCATCACCTTCGTCGACGTCCCTGGGTTCCTGCCCGGCGTCGATCAGGAGTACGGCGGCATCATCCGCCACGGCGCGAAGTTGCTCTATGCGTACTGCGAGGCGACCGTGCCGCGGATCCAGGTGATCACCCGCAAGGCCTACGGAGGCGCGTACGTGGTGATGAACTCGAAATCGATCGGTGCCGACCTCGCGTTCGCGTGGCCGACCGCAGAGTTGGCCGTGATGGGTCCACAGGGCGCCGTCGAGATCGTCTATCGACGCGAGCTCCAACAGGCCGCCGATCCGATCGCCCGCCGCGCCGAGCTGGTGCAGGAGTACACCGAGAAGTACGCCAACCCGTATGCCGCCGCCGAGCGTGGGTACGTCGACGACGTGATCGACCCGGCGGAGACTCGCCGCAAGCTCGTCGCCGGGCTGCGCATGCTGTCGACCAAGCGCGAGGAACTCCCACGACGCAAGCACGGCAACGTTCCGCTCTGACGTCCAGGCCTGCAAACGATCCAGCCGTGACCGACCACCGATGAGGGCCGACCGATGAGCATCGACCCGCTGCTCCCGCCCCGTTCGGGCTCAGCCGCGTCATCGCCACCGTCATCGCCACCGTCGTCTCCACCGTCATCTCCCCCACCGCCGCCACCGCCGCCACCGCCGTCATCCCCGCCGCCGCCACCGCCACCGCAATCATCACCGTCACCGCCACCGCCGCCCCCACCGCGACCGGCAACGACACCGCCGCCACCACCACCTGCTCGACCCGCCGCAGGCCCTCCGCCACCGCCACCACCACCAGCGACATCCACGGAGCCACAGCCAGCTCCCTCGGCGCGAACGGCAGCTCAGGTCGCATCGCCGGCAGTTCCGTTTCCGACGGTCACGCCGACCGCTCCACCCGCTCCGACCGGCCCACCGCCGGTCGACGAACGCCAGGTGCCGACGCACACCCCCACGACGCCCAGCCCCAGGACGCCAGGCTCGGTCGCTCCCGATGACGACCTGCAGGAACTGCTCGACCGACTCCACGACGACCTCGGCGAACCATCCCCGATGGTCCCGGTCGGGACGGCACCAACCGAGCGGATCGATGGGACTCGTCCCGCCCTCGCGTCCGACGTCGTCATCGAGACCGGCGACGGCATCGCGTTCCAGCCGTCGTTCGCGTCGTTCGGTGCCCGGCTGCTGGGGCTCGCGATCGACATCGCCGTACTCACGGCGTGCTGCCTGCCTGGCATCGCGGCGCTTGCGCTCGGCTCCGGCGGTCTGACCATCCTGCTCGGTGCGCTGTTGATGTTCGCCGGCTTCTGCGCAGCAACCGTCCTGTATGCCAGGGGCGTGTCCGGTTCGGGCCAGTCGATCGGCAATCGAGTCACGAACACCCGGGTGGTCGACGCCCGCAACGGGCACATGATCCCCGCCGGCGATGCGGGGACGCGTTACGTCGTGCGAATGCTCATCTCGATGATCCTCTTCATCGGATTCCTGATGGCGCTCGGCAACTCCCAGCGCAGAACCTTCCACGACAACGTCGCCGGTACGGTCGTGATCCGCCCGACTCGCGCAAGCTGGTCGATCGACGACGAGATGGAGCCATGACCGTGCCCGAGCCCACATTCCCTGCATCGACGTCGGCACCGACAACGATGACTCCGACGCCGACCGACGAGGAAGCTGTCGCGATCGTCGCCGCAATGGAGGTGCTGTGGCCCCGACCGGTCGTGGCGGTGAGCGAACCCGTCCGTCGGGACCGGTCGTGGAAGTTCAGCGGCCGGTGGTGGGCGCGCCCCGTCGCGATACGCCGCGAGCGCCCTTGGCACTAGCGGCTGGGGTCGTTCTGACACACTCAGGGGATGGGTATGCAGATGCCACCACCCCCACCGCCGTCCGGGGTGCCGTCCGGCCCTCCACCGATGGCAACGACACCGCCCCCGCCTCCGCCGGGCTACCAGCCGTATCCGTCGTCCGTACCACCGCCCCCGCCTCCTCCTGGTGGCTCCTCGCCGAACCTCCCACCCGGCTACCAGCCCTACGTGTCGTCGCCAATGGGAGAACTCGCCGGCTTCTGGATCCGCTTCGCGAGTTGGTTGCTGGACAGCATCCTGTACGGGCTGTTGGCGTTGGTGTTCGTCGGCCCTGCGATCGCCATCGGGGTGGCCGGCTTCGCCGACTGCCGCTGGGTCGAACGGTCCTTCGACGACACGCTCGAACTGGTCTGTCCTCCGGGCAAGCCGGAGGCGGGGCCCATCATCGGTGCTGTCGTCCTCGGGGTCGTCGGGGTGCTGCTCGTGATGTTCATCTACGTCCGTGCGCTCGGCAAGGGCCAGACATGGGGGATGCGGATGACCAGTCTCAAGCTGGTCCGTTCGGACAACGGGATGCCGGTGGGTTTCGGCAAGGCGCTCGGACGGACGCTGTTCGCCAACTTCGTGTCGGCGCAGGTGCTGTACCTCGGCTACCTGTGGGCCGCCTGGGACGACAAGAAGCAGACGTGGCAGGACAAGATCTGCAGCACCTACGTGGTGCGGTCCTGACCGCCGTTCCGGGTCGATCCACCAGCACGACGAGTACGGGCACCAGGAATGGACCTCACCACCGTCACCGATGACGCAGCCGTGCTCCACGAGGGCTTGTCGGTGCATCGGGTCGGTGGTCTCACCTCCGACAGCGACCACGAGTTGTTCGGCGTGTCCTTCCGGACACTGCGCCGCCCTGCCGGCGAGCTGCTCTGTCGCATGGCGACCGTGAACGACGTCCACTTCGGGGAGGTCGAGGCAGGCAGGATCGACGACAACCCCGACGGCCCGATTCGCCGCGCCGAACCCGGCGCCGAGCCGTACCCCGAGGTCATGAACCACACCGCAGCCCGCGAGATGGCAGCGATCGATCCGGCGGCCGTGATCGTGAAAGGTGACCTGTCGGCCGATGGGACCGCGGCCGAGTGGGCTGCGTTCGAAGCCTGCTACCGCACGGTGTTCGGCGAGCGACTGAACGTCGTTCGCGGGAATCACGACTCGTACGCGCATCAAGATGCCTACGCCGGCGACCAGTGGATCGAGTTGCCCGGACTCACCGTGGCGCTGCTCGACACCGCGATTCCCGGCGCCACCACCGGGATGATCACGACGGAGCAGATCGACTGGCTCGACGACCACGCGGGGGCGAGCGTTCAGCCGGTGTTCGTGATGGGCCACCACCAGCAATGGATCGGTGGTGTCGGCGGCTCGCGCAGCGAGGACTACTTCGGCCTGCACCCCGACTGCAGCGATGCGCTCGACGAGCTCTGCCTGCGACGGCCGAATGTGATCGCATACGCCGCGGGACACACCCACCGCCACCGCGTGCGACCCATGACCCGCTCAGGCGTGCCGTCGATCGAGATCGGGTGCACGAAGGACTTCCCGGGCACTTGGGCGGAGTATCGGGTGTTCGAGGGCGGGGTGATGCAGGTGGTGCACCGCATGTCGTCGCCGGAGGCCCTCGCGTGGAGCGAGTCGTGTCGGCATCTGTACAGCGACTTCGGCATCGACTACGAGTCGTACGCCATGGGGTCGCTCGACGATCGCTGCTTCGTCATCCCGTTCCGATGAATCGAGTCAACACGACCAAGGGAGCTGGAATGTCAACGTCGACCACCGAGTTCATCCGGGCAGCGATGCCACTGTGCGCGCTACTCGGCATCGAGGCCTCCGAGGGCTCCTCCGAACGGGTCGTGCTCACACTGGGCTGGCGGCCAGAACTGTGCACCGCCGGAGGCCTGCTGCACGGCGGTGCGGTGATGGCGCTCGCCGATGCGGCCGGTGGTGCCTGTGCGTTCTACAACCTGCCCGACGGGGCAGCAGGGACATCGACGATCGAGTCGAAGACGAACTTCCTGGGAGGCGTCACCGACGGAACCGTCACCGCCACCGCAACCCCGCTGCACGTGGGCGGTTCGACGATCGTGATCGAAACCGAGCTCCGCCACGAGGATCGATTGATCGCCAAGGTCACCCAAACCCAGGCGGTGCTTCGACCGCGATCTGGCTGACGGGGCTCAGAAGCGCTTGGGAATGGCGCCAGCTTTCTTCGGCGCCGTCTTCTTCGGAACAGTCTTCTTGGGAACCATCTTCTTGGTGACTCGCATGGGGGCAACCGTAGGAATCGGCCATGTCAGGAGATCGGCACCCATGTGAACGACATGTGAACGGCGTCTCACGCTGCCACGTCGGACACGAGCCAACGCCCGACGCCGAATGGTGCATCCGCGGCACTGATACACCCCCACGTCATCATGGGGTGAATGTTGATCGTCACGATGTTGTTGGGCATCCTTCTCGCCGCCGCCGCAGCTGCAGCGGCCTACATAGCCGCCGAACGGCGCACCGAGCGGCGGCTCGCCGAACGGTCCGATCTCACGTCGGACGAGCGGGCACTCGCAGCCGCCGAGATGCGGGGCACCATCGACGCTGCGGTGCACGACGCCATCGCGCAGGTCCGTGAACAGGCATCGGCCGAGCGCGATGCGGCGGTCACCGCGGCTCTTCAGCAGAGCGCTGTGTTGCAGCGTGAACAGCTCGGCTCCACCGCCGCCCAGGTGCACCAACAGGTGAATGCCGATCTGTCGTCCAAGAAGGACCTGATCGACGCTCGGCTCGACCAGGTCCACGCCGAGATGCGCGGCGAACTGTCGAAGTTGAGCGACATGGTGTCCACGCTCGGTCGGAGCAGCGCCGAGAGCTTCGGGAGCGTCACGAGTTCGCTCCAGGCGCACGCCGAGGTGGCCAACACCCTCGCCGAATCGACCCGGTCGCTGCGCGAGGCGCTCGCCAACCCGCAGGTCCGCGGCCAGTGGGGTGAACGGATGGCCGAAGACGTGCTGCGTCTGGCCGGGTTCCGCGAGAACATCAACTACGTCAAGCAGACCCAGATCGAAGGCGGCACCGGCCGGCCCGACTACACGTTCCCGATGCCGAAGGGCCACGCGCTCTACATGGACGTGAAGTTCCCGATGGCGTCGTACCTGCGCTACCTCGAGGTCGACACGAACGCCGAGCGAGAAGTCCACCTCAAGCGCTTCCTGAGCGATGTGCGGCTCCGGGTGAAAGAGCTGGCCAAACGTGACTATGCCGGCGAGAGCGAGCAGCCCTCGGTCGACTACGTGCTGCTGTTCATCCCGAACGAGCAGCTCACCGGCTTCATCCACGAGCACGATGCGGGCCTGCTCGACGAGGCGATGGGCCAGCAGGTCGTGTTGTGCTCGCCGCTCACGCTGTTCGCGTTCCTCGGCGTGATCCGCCAGGCGTTCGACAACTTCATGATCGAGCAGACGAGCGACGAGATCCTCAAGCTGCTCGGCACGTTCGGCGCCCAGTGGCGCAAATACGCCGAAGCGGTCGAGTCGGTGAAGAAGCGCTTCGACGGCGTCGATCGAGCATTCGACCAGCTCGCCGGCACTCGCCGCCGCCAGCTCGAACGCCCGCTGCTCCAACTCGAGGCGTTGCGCCTCCAACGCGGCCTGCCTCTCGACGGTCAGCTGTTCTCGGCCGACGACACGTCCGAGATCGCAGCGTCGGAACTCGACGACACCGAAACGCCACCGGGCGGCACCCTTCGTGCGCTCGGTGCG
Source organism: Actinomycetes bacterium (assembly GCA_031398325.1). Taxonomy (GTDB): domain Bacteria; phylum Actinomycetota; class Acidimicrobiia; order Acidimicrobiales; family Ilumatobacteraceae; genus Sva-07. The sequence goes on along the minus strand of JANNNB010000141.1, from coordinate 1,980 downwards.
TGAGGATGCGGCGAGGTTCGCCGTGGCCTCCGTCCCGGTCGACCCTGATTGAATCGGTGCCGTGAGTCAGCCCGCGTTCGACTTCGGCGACGAGGATCTCGACGACGGCGCCAACCCGACCTACACGGTCGGCGAACTCGCCGAAGCGATCAACTCGTCGTTCCAGCGCAGCTTCGGCGACGGCGTCTGGGTGCGTGGAGAGATCACTGGTTGGAGCGACCGCGGGAACCACGCGTACTTCAGCCTCGCGGACGACTCGGGCGACGGCGCCGCCGTGGTCAACGTGCAGTTCTTCGCTCCGGCACGTCTGCGGTTGCGGCCGATGCTGCAGAAGCATCGGTTGCGCCTCGCCGACGGCATGAAGGTCAGGGTGTTCGGCTACCTCGACTACTACGCGCCGACGGGGCGCGTCGGGTTGAAGATGACCGGCATCGACCCCAAGTACACACTGGGCGACATCGCGCAGTCGCGTGACGAGGTCGTCCGCCGCCTCGTCGCGGAGGGCCTGCTCGACCGGAATCGACGGCACGTGCTGTCGCGTGTTCCACTGCGCGTCGGCGTGGTGACCAGCGTCGGCACCGCGGCGTGGCACGACTTCCGTCACGAACTCGAGCAGAGTGGGCTCGGGTTCTCCTTGGCGGTCTGCGACGTTCGGGTCCAGGGCGAGTTCGCTGCCTCGATGGTCGCAGCCGGCATCGGAACGCTCGGCCGACGCCATGACCTCGACGCGATCGTCGTCATCCGAGGCGGCGGGGCGAAGAACGAACTCGCCGTGTTCGACTCCGAGGTGATCGCACGAACCATCGCGGCCGCTGGTCGGCCTGTACTCACCGGGCTCGGCCACGAGGTCGACCGCAGCGTGGCCGATGAGGTGGCGCACACGGCGCTCAAGACGCCGACCGCATGCGCCGGAGCACTGATCGAACGAGTCGCTTCGTACCGTGCCGGCACCGAAGAGGCATGGTCGGCGATCCAACGCCGATCGGCACAGGCGCTCGGCACGGCCACCGCGGAGTTGTCCGATCTGGCGCATCGCATCGCCCGCCGAACGCACGCGGCGGTCGAACGCTCCGACGAGCGCCTGACGATGCGTGTCGATCGGCTCGTCCGGTCCGGTCCGACGGTGCTCGCGGACGGCACCCGACGCCTCGACGCTATCGATGTCCAGATCGCCGAACGGTCGGCACGGGTGCTGCAGCGATCGTCCGACCGTCTCGACGTACTCGCGGCGCGAGTCTCCTCGCTCGACCCAGCCGTTCAGCTCGCTCGCGGCTGGTCGATCACACGCCGAGCCGACGGCACGGTCGTTCGCTCGATCGACGACGTGGCGACGGGCGCGACCATCACGACCTCCATCCTCGACGGCTCGATCTCGAGCACCGTCCGCGCCACCACTCCAATCGAAGGGCCGTCTGCATGACCACTGGAACGAACACCGCCGACCCGAAGCCCGGCTACGCCGCTGCCCTCACCGAACTCGACGGCATCCTGCGTGAGCTCGAAGGGTCTGACGTCGACGTCGACCATCTCGCCGAACGCGTGGCGCGGGCGTCGGAGCTGATCCAGCTCTGTCGAGCGAAGATCTCCACCGCGCAGCTCCGCATCGAGCAGGTCACCGCCGACCTCGACGCAGTCGCGGCCAGCGGCGACCCTGGCTGATCCCGACGACGATCCCCTCCCGGCGATGAGCGAACGAACCGACTGCCGGTCGCTTCGCTCATCACCTCTCGGTCAGGTCCGACCGAGACCGGCGTCGCGGGCGCGGATGATCGCCTGCGAGCGATCGGCGACCTGCAGCTTGGTGAACACGTTGGACAGGTTGTTGCGGATCGTCTTCGGGGCCGCGGCCGGTTCCACGACCTGCGACTGATCGCCAGCGTCAGGCCGGTGCCGCGTCTCCGGCCGCCGCCAGCAGGCCGTCGAGCCCGGCACGGAGCTCGTCGTGGGTGGGCCAGCCGAATCCCAAGCGGAAGTACCGAT
>JANNNB010000090.1:0-4649 GCA_031398325.1 Actinomycetes bacterium | reverse complement strand
GGCCATGCGGGAGATGTTCGCCAAGGGCGCCGACGCCTACCAGTGGGGCCACCGCTACAACGTGGTGGGCGTTCGGCTGGTCGTCGGCAAGGGCTCGATGATCGTGTCGGATGGGGCCGACCACGCACGGCGACGGCGCGCCTCGCAGAGCGCGTTCAGCCGCCCCCGGCTCGATGGTCTGGTCCCCATGATCCTGCGGAGGACCGATGCCGCCCTGGACTCCCTCCTGCGCTCCTCGCCACCCGGAGAGCAGATCGATCTCTATCCGGTCGGGCGCTCCCTGATCCTCGGCATCACCCTCGATGCATTCTTCGGACCGCGGCTGGCCGCACGCGCCGACGAGATCGGTGGCCTGTTGCAGCGCCCGCAGGACTTCATCGAGGCACCGGCGCTGGAGCAACTGCCCCGCCCGTGGCCGTACGGCCGTCGGAGCAAGGTTCGCCAGGATCGTCGCGCCCTCGACGAGATCGTCGACGAGGAGATCGCGCGGCGGCGTGTCGATCCGACTGCGGCCCGGGACGACCTCTTGGGTGCGCTGATCGCCGACGATGCGTTGTCGATCGAGGAGATCCGTGACCAAGCCGCCACGGCGATCGGAGCGGGCTTCGACACCACGTCGGCGGCACTCGCGTGGATGCTCGTCCGCGTCGGAAGGTCGCCGGACGCGTGGGCACGACTCAAGACGGAGGCCGACGTGGTACTCGGCTCGCCCGGGTCGACCGGATCAGCGGTTCCCGGCGACCGATCGACGCTCAACGATCTCGCCTACTCGCGAAATGTCGTGCACGAGTCACTGCGCCTGCACCCTGCTGGCCTCGTCGGCGTGCGGGTCGCGGCGCGGGACATCGAGCTGGGCGGGTACGCCGTGCGGCGGGGAACGCTGGTGGTCTGGTCGCCACACCTCGCCGGACGAGACCCGGTGACGTGGACCGACCCACTGCAGTTCGATCCGGACCGCTTCGTCGGGCTCACCCCCGAGCAGCAGGCACTGGCCGACCAGGCGTGGGTGCCGTTCGGGCGCGGCCCACACATGTGCCTCGGGTTCGGACTCGCGCAGATGGAGCTGACGCTGATCATCAGCCGCTTCGCCCAGAGACTCGTCGCAATGTCGTCCGCCGACGTACCCCGACCCGTGGGGATGGTCGTCAACCGCCCGACGGGTGGAGCGATCCTCCAGGTGACGACGCATTCCGGGGAGCTTCGATGACGGCGCCGGTCGCGTGGATCAGACCGTGGCTACTCGGACCGAACTGGTTGCGGCGGATGACCGTCGGGGCCGGGGCCGGGGCCGTCGTCGGTGCCATGGTGATCAGGTCGGACGGCCTCGACTTCATCGTCCTGACGCCCACATGGCTTGCCATCGGGCTGTTCATCGCGCTCCCGGCGCTTTTCGGCGTGCTGATCGGACCCGCCGTCGATCGCGTCGAGCAACCGACGTCGTGGACGGCCGGACGACCAACCCGTTGGCTTCTTCCCGTGGTATTGGCGGTGCTGTTCCCGATGTCATTGATGGTTCTCTTGGTGGCGGCAATCATCCTCGCCGTCTGGTTCGCCGCCCGATCAGCGGCGATCGTCGAGCGGATGCGCAACGCGAGGTGGTACAGCTACGCGATCCGAGCGTTCTGGCTGTTCATCGCCGCAGGAGGTCTCGTCGCCCTGCTCGGAGATGTCAACGACGTCACCGCAATCACATGAGCGCGCTACAGCGACGACCTCCCAAGCCCACGCCGACATGGTGCTCGACCGCGCGGCGCAGGTCCCTGATCAGGGCAGGCTGAAGGGATGCGGTCTTCTGAAGATGCGTCCATCGGCGGCGATGTCGCCGAGGGCTTCGGTGCGGTCGCTGACGCCTTCAGGTCGAACTTTCGTACGCGGGGAGAAGTCGGCGCCGCGATCGCCGTGCACCACGACGGGCGAAAGGTCGTCGATCTCTGGGGCGGTTGGCGCGACCGACAGCACCGACGCCTCTGGGAGGCCGACACGTTGGTACCGGTCTTCTCGACGACGAAGGGCATGTCCGCGACTGCGATGGCCGTCGCGCATTCGCGCGGCCTGTTCGAGCTCGACGCGCCGGTCGCCCGCTACTGGCCGGAATTCGGGCAGCACGGCAAGGAGCACGTCACCGTCAGGCAACTGCTGTCCCACGAGGCGGGTCTCGCCGTGATCGACCAGCCCCTCGAACTGGCGACGATCTCCGATGTGGACGCGCTCGGCGCCATCCTCGCCGCCCAAGCTCCGAAGTGGTCGCCGGGAACCGCTCACGGCTACCACGCGCAGACCCTCGGCTGGTACGAGAGTCAACTGCTGCGACGGGTCGATCCCGCCGGCAGATCGATCGGGGCGTTCTTCGCCGAGGAGGTGGCTACTCCCCTCGGCGCAGAGTTCTTCATCGGCGCCACCGACGAGGCCTTGCTGGACAGGCTGGCGACATTCGGCGGCGGCGGACGGATCGGCGCGGCGCTCCATGCGCACCAGATGCCGACGCGGCTGTTGTTCGCCATGCTCAACCCGCGCAGCCTGACCGCGCGCGCGTTCACGAACCCGAAGGCGCTCGCGATGAACATGTCGAGCATCAACCGGCGGGAGGTGCTGCGCTTGGAGTTTCCCTCGATGAACGGCATCGGCGAAGTACGGGCCCTCGCCAAGGTGTATGGCGTGCTCGCAACCGGTGGGGCGGAGTTGAGTATCGACAAGACCACCCTGGACGAACTCGAACGACCCCTCGTTCCGAGCTTCGATCAGATCTTCCGGCTCGAAAGCGCGTTCGCGATGGGGTTCATGAAGCCGTTCCCGATCCTCCCGTTCGGGTCGTCACCGAGATCGTACGGCCACACCGGCCTCGGCGGGTCGTTCGCGTTCGCCGACCCCCACATCGGACTCGGCTACGCGTACGCGATGAACCGGGGTGGCTACTCCCTCCCGACCGATCCGCGCGAGATCGCACTGCGCACGGCCGTCTACCAGAGCGTGTAGCGCGTCAGTCAGCTGCCGACGCTGGCAAGTTGGGTCTGGAAGCCCGTGAGGTCGAAGTAGTCGCGCCAGAGGGTGATCCGGCTGTTGTGAATGACGAACAAGCCGGCCACCGGCAGGTCCATCCAGCCGCCCGCCATCTTGAAACGATCGTTGCGCTCGTTCATCACCACCCCACCGTTCAGGTCGCCCGACGCGACCTGATGGTGGATGATCCACTCGATCTCCGAGGCGCTGGCGAGGAACGGGCCGAGTGTCGACCGGAAGGCATCCTTGCCGTGCACCTTGCCCATCGGGACGTTGTCGTATTCGAGGTCGTCGCTGATGAGCGATGAAGCGGTGTCGAGATCGTTGGCAACGATCGCGTCGATGAATCTGGTGACGAGTTCGCCGGGCATCTCCGGACGTTAATCCCTCGGTGCGGAGTCGGTCAGCGGAAGGTCACGTTGGCCGTCAAGGGACGCGGGCGAGCTGTCAGGCGCCGATAGGGCGGATAGCCGAGCTGCACGATCGAATCCGAGCGGTCGAAGTCAGCGAGTTCCGATCCCAACGATCCGAATCCAAACGCGGTCAACGCAGCGAGAATCCGCCCCGCGTTGTCGCCACCGACCCTCACCCATGCGTCGAGATCGCCGGTTGCCCGGGGCCAAGAGTGAAGGTGGTGTGGTTTACGAAGGCTTTGTGGATGGCGATGGCGGCAGTCGAGCCGTCTGCGGCGGCGAGAATCACCTGATGCGGCATGGGTGGCGGTCGGCGCACGTCTCCGGCCGCCCAGACAAGTGGGTGGCTGGTGGCTCCGCTGTCGTTGGTGACGATGTAGCCGTTCTCGTCGATGTCGCAGCCGAGTGCTCGCGCGATCGAGCTCCGTGGCACGACGGGTGCCTTGACGAACGCTGCCGTGGCGGCGATTGCGCGCCCATTGCGGAGCGTCACGTGGCTGAGGGTGGAGCCGTCGCCGACGAGTTCCAGAATCTCCGCGGCAGCGACGACCGTGACATGAGTCGTCCACGAACGCACCATGGTCGCGAGTTGGTCGGCGCCTGGAGCGGCATCGATGACGACGACTGGTTGGTCGCGATGCTCCCATCCGTCGCAGAACGGGCAGTTGAACACCGACTTGCCCCACCGGTCGGCGAGACCGTCGACCGGTGGGAGTTCGTCGTGAACACCAGTAGCCAGCACAACTGCGTCGCCAGAGACAGTCGTGCCGTTGGCGAGCGTCATCGACACGCCCTGGTCGGTGGTGATCGCACTGGCGACTTCGGAGTGGACGATTGACACGCCGTACGAGTGCAGCTCGGCTGCAGCATCGGTGCGGAAGCGATTGGGGGCGGTCGCGTCGCGTGTGGGGAAGCCGTGGAACTCTTCGACGGTCGCATTGCGGTGGGTCTGGTCGTCGACCACGGTGAGCCGATGACGGGCCCTTGCCAGCACGAGTGCTGCAGTGAGGCCGGCGGCACCGCCACCGATGACCAACATGTCGCGAGCGACTTCGCGTGAGGTGCGGTTCATGACGCCGACACTTCAGCTGGTGCCGTGTCCTCGACGGCCGCAGCATGCCGGTGGTGGGGACCTGCGTGACGGCCACCGTGGGCCGCGGCACCATGAGCACCGTGTGTGCCGTGGACCGTCTGCCGCGGTAGCTGCGTGAACGCGACGACTGCGGCGCAGAACGCAAG
>JANNNB010000249.1:0-8494 GCA_031398325.1 Actinomycetes bacterium | reverse complement strand
GACCTGCTCACGTTCGACGATCTGGACCCGGCCGTGGCCACCCGGCAACACCGTGCCAGCCATCGGGCCGCGTGGCTGGGACGAGCCCAGGTGGCGACAGCCGACTGCTCGATCGTGTTCGTCGACCCCGACAACGGCATTCGCCGCCGCGACCACCGCACGGCATCTTCACACCGCACCGCCATCAAGCACGCGTACTACGACGAGCTGGCCCCATTCATCGAGCGCGGTCAGAGCGTGATCGCGTACCAGCACGCCGACCGCACCGCGCCGGTCACCGAGCAGGCGGTACGGCGGATGGCCGACGCCGCCGATCAACTCGGCATCGAACCACTCGCCGCAGTCCGCGGTTCGCGGGGGAGCGCCCGGCTGTTCCTCGTGCTCCCGGTCGCCGAGCATCGCGACCACTTCACCGTGCGACTGCGCGCCCTGGCAACTTCGCCGTGGGGGCGAGAACTCGGGGTCAGCTGGTGGGAGTGACCACAGGTACTACGACCAAGGTCGGATGGTGTTCTGTCGGTTGATCCGGCAGAGTTGATGCGTGGCAGAGGGTTGGCTCGATCGAGGACACGGCGATGGGCAGGCGCTGGCGCCACTTCGCGCCACCGCTCCGAGCGATGCCGGAGTCGCCGTCCGCTCCCGCCCGAGGTTGGCCTGGTTCGGCAGCCCGCTCGCCGTCGCGATCGTGGCTGGAACCATGTTGATCGGATCCGCCGGAACGGTGTACGCCATCCGGGAGACCTTGTTCCCGAGCATCGGCGCGTCGACCGCGCGGTCGGTGTGGCAGAACCCAGCTCCCGCCGACCCGCCGGCCGCCGTCGTCGTGACGTCCGACCCGACTCGGTCCCAACCAGCGACGTCCGTCACGGCCACGACCGCCACCAGCACCTCGACCACTGCGCCCGCGACGTCCACCCCCAGCACCACGTCGGTGCAGGTCGCGGATGGCGTGCCGGCCGACACTCCTCGGGCGAGCGACCCGCGGTCGACCGTGTCCGTCGCCCCGACGGTCACCATCGACGATCACGAAGGTCCTGACGATTCGGACAACTCTGGACCGGACAACTCTGGACCGGACAACTCGGGCTCCGGCAGTTCGGGTTCGGACAACTCCGGTTCGGGAGACTCGGGTTCCGACGACTGAACGAGCCGCACGTCAGTCCTGCGGCGACAGGTGCTCCTTGGCCCAGAGGGCGGCCTGCGTGCGGTCGGTGACACCGAGGCGCTGGAACACGCTCGTGAGATGGGCCTTCACGGTGCGCTCGGCGATGTCGAGCCGGCGGGCGATCTGCTTGTTGGCGAGGCCGTCGCGCACGAGCAACAGCACCTCGCGCTCGCGGTCCGTGAGCTGGGGTGCGGAGCGAGCCGTGCGGCGCGATTCGAGCAAGGTGCGGGCCGCCTTCGGATCGAGCGGCGACCCGCCGGCATGGACCTCCCGGATGGCGTCGGCGATCTCGTCGGGGTCGGCGTGCTTGAGCAGGTACCCGTCGGCGCCTGCCTCGAGCGCATCGAGGATCCGGGTCTGATCCGAGAACGACGTCAGCACCAGGACGTGGCTGTCGGGGTACCGCTCACTGATCTGCCTGGTGGCCTCGACCCCGTCCATCTCCGGCATCGAGAGGTCCATCAGCACCACGTCGGGACCGAACTCGTCCACCTTCGCGATCGCCTCCACACCGTTCGCCGCAGTCGCCACCAGTTCGATGTCGTCGGTGGTCGCGAGCAGCTGTTCCAGCCCTGAACGGACCACCACGTGGTCGTCGACGATGAGCACCCGGATCACGGGGTCATCCTGTCGTCGAGCGGGACGGAAACCTGCACACGGGTGCCGGTCCCGGGCGTCGACCGCACTTCGAGCGATCCTCCGAGGTCGGCGACCAGTCCGGCGAGCGAGCGGAGCCCCACATGGCCGTCCGCTGCTCGCTCGTCCAAGGTGTCGGTCGAGAAGCCTCGACCATTGTCGTCGACGACGAGGTGTACCGATCGGCCGTCCATGTCGAGCGTCACCCGAACCTCGGTCGCAGCCGAGTGGCTGACGACGTTGCGCAACGCCTCCTGCGCAGCGCGGTAGACGAGTGCTGCCGACTCGTGGTCGATCTCGGTCACGCCGGGATCGACGACGAGACGGGTCTCGATCCCGCGGACCGTCAGGCCACTCAACAGGTCACCGATCGCCGACTGCAGACCCTCTTGCTGCAGGTTCGGCGGGTAGATCTCGACGAGGAGCGATCGCAACGACTTGATGCTCGACCGAATCGCCGCCGATGCATCGAGCGCCTGCTGCGGCGCCACCGAGTCGCCGCGCCCCTGCGCAGCCAGGGTCAGCGACACGCCGGTGAGCTCCTGCACGACACCGTCGTGGAGATCGCCGGCGATGCGGCGTCGCTCGGCGTCGGACGCGTCGAGCGCGTGACGCAGCAGTCGCTCGTGGGCCTGCTGGCTCGCCTGCAGCCGTCGCGCCATCCCCCAGGCGAGCGGGATCTGCACCAGCTCCAACACGATCAGCGCACCGATCGTGATCGGCGCGAACTGCGCCCACAACTGCCGCCCGACGTCGGTGACCCCGCTGTACCGGAAGTAGGCCTCGAAGAGCAGCGGTGTCCCAGACGGCGTCTCGGCCCGTGAGTAGACCTCGAGCAGCTTCGACTCGGTCTCGAACCGGTTCTCCGGACCCGACAGGTCGCTGACCTCGGCGTTCTGGCCGCCTGCCGAGATGATCTCGCGTTCGTCCTCGCCCAACGCGAACTGCTCGCCGATGAGCCGTGGCTCGTCGGAGTAGACGATCGTGCCGTCCTCTGTCCAGATCTTGACCCGCACGAGCGAGCCCTGCAGCACGAAGTCCCGAACTGCCGCGTCGACGCGATCGAGAGCATCGCGATCCATCGCCACGACGTCATCGTCGAGCACGGGGGCGATGATCCCGGCGGAGCTCACGAACGCGACGCGCTTGGCTTCGTCGATCGCTTGCTGGGTGCCGATCCGCCGGCTGGCGTAGGCCGTGAACATCGCCACGAACACGAGCGCGACCAGACCCGCGACCGCGAACCTGAGCACGAACTTGCCGACCGCGATCGGCTCGACCAGCACCCGTCCGCGGTGATCATTCACACTGTTCTCCGATCTCGGCATGTGGGCTGGGTGACGCGGACAGTCTCGCCGCCACGCGACGGCGACAGGGCGGCACCCGCCCGAGGAGATCTCGGAAGTGCCACCCTGTCGGGGAGCAAGGCGAGCTCTCGCCCGTCAGAGGTCAGTCGTCGCTGCCGTGGCCGGAACTTCCCGAGCCTGAATCGTCGGAGCCCGAATGGTCCGAATCGCGGTGGTCGGAATCGTCACCGTCGTCATCACCGTCGTCACCGTCGTCGTCACCGTGGTCATCACCGTCGTCGTCACCTTGGTCATCACCGTCGTCGGAATCGTCACCGTCGTGGCCGCGGCCGGAGTTGTCGCCGCGGTTGTCATCCGTGCCGGCGCCGGTGCAGCGAGGGTCACCGGCGTGTTCGGCCTCGTCGCACGGACCGCTGATGTCACCGGGCAGGGAGTTCCCCGGCACCGAATTTCCTGGCACCGAATTTCCCGGCACCGAATTTCCCGGCACCGAGTTCCCTGGCACCGTGTCGGCACCGCCGGCCGACGTGTCCGGAATGCTGTTGTCCGGGGTGCTGTCGTCGGGGACCGATGGTCCCGGAATCGAGCCGGGCACCGTTGCCGGGGTGGTCGTCACGGGGCTGGTCGTCACGGCGCTGGTAGTCACCGTCGACGGCACGGTGACGGCAACGGACCCGACGGTCGAGCCGGGTGTGCCGTTCGGATCGACCGTGAGACATTCCGGATCACCGTCGTGTTCGGCCTCGTCGCAGTTGCCGCGAACGTCGCCGGACACTCCGTTGTCGTCGGGTGATCCGCCGGACTGCACGGCGGCGTACGCCGGGACGGTCAGGCACAGGGCCGAAGCGCCGGCGATGATCCAGATCAGATGTCGTTTCATGGTGATGTCTCCTCGAAGTAGTGGTGTCACCATCAGGCGTCGAGTTGACGTGCACCACGCCAGTGGACCTAGGTACTACGACCACGGTGCCTGGGCGGCTACGTTCGGGCCGCCGACAGACTGGAATCCAGGCCGATCACTCAGGAGAATGTCCGTGCGTCGCACCGTTGCAGTCGTGTTCATGTCCGCCGCAGCACTGGTCGTAGCGGCCGGGTGCTCGGGCGGCAGCGACGACGCCGCTGATTCCGCGGGCGACACCACGGTCGCCGAGACGGCCACGACCGACACGGCCACGACCGACGCGGAGCCGGATGTGACCGAACCCAGCACCACCGACACCAGCACCCCCGACACCAGCACCGCCGACACGACGGTCGATCCGGACGTCGACCCGGCCGATGTCGCGATCGCCGAAGCCGGGTTGCTGACCCTCGAGGACATGCCAACGGGATGGGTGGAGACCCCGATCGAGGACGACACGGACGAGGCGGTGAGCCCTGCCGTCGAGGCGGCACAGGAACAGTTCATCGCATGCTTCGGTGTCTCGCCGGAAGCCGACGGCGACCCATTCGGCCTCGGGGGCGCACGGGCAGCTTCGGGTGAGTTCGCCGATCCTCGGGATTTCACCATCACCAACAAGGTCGCGATCGCCGACGAGGCGGGTGCGGAGCGCGTGTTCGCGAGCTACACGGCCGAGTCGATCCCCGGCTGCGTCGCGCCGGCGATGGTCGCGGTGGTCGAAGCCGGCTTCAGCGACGATCCGAGCCTGGCCGCGTTCGAGGTCGGTGACGTCACGGTCGAGCGGCTCGAACTCACCGAGTGGGGTGACGGCACGATCGGCTACCGAACCGTCGTACCGGTGTCGGGCCCTGACGGTTCGTTCGTGCTGTACATGGACCAGATCGTGGTGCGGGTCGGTCGAGGGCTGTCGTCGTTGCAGTTCCAGAGCCCGAACTCGCCGTTCGAGGTCTTCGAGGTCGACAGCTACGCCATGCTCTCCGCCGAACGCCTCGCCGAAGCACTGGGCTGAGCATTCCGCTGATCACCCAGGCCGGCGCAGCCACTGCAAGGTCGGTGCCACCAGCTCGTCGACGAACCGCACATTCAGTTCGTCGGTGAGGTGGACGCCGTCGGGGCGTCCCTCCGGCCCGTCGAGGGCCTGACCCGACAACCAGCCCGGGAGGTCGACCTGCACCACGTCGAGGCGGTCGATGATCGCTCGCGTGGCGATCCATCGGTCCGGGTCGTTGAGCGGGTCGTCGACGTTGCCCCATCCGAGATGTGTGTCGGCGGGGGTGATCCAGACGACCGTGGCTCCTGCCGCGCGGACCTCCGCGATGAACCGCTGGTATGCCTCTTCGACGAGCGGGCCCCCGACCGGATCGTCGATCGCAACCACGCCGCCTCCGACGTGGATGTCGACGGCGTCCCACGGTCCGATGCTCACGAGGACCACATCGATGGCCTCCGTGACCACCCGTTCGGGAACGGATTCCCATTGCGTCAGACACCCACTCAGGTCGACCAGCTCTCGCTCGCCGCCGCTGTTGGTGAACTCGTGCCGACGACCGTCAGCAGCCGCCGACAGGCCGCACCCCGGGAACGCCGCGCTGCCCACGGCGAGCTGGTCGGGCACCCTCGACGCGTGGGCGAGCAGCGACTCGGAGAGATGCAACGCGGTGCTGTCTCCGGCGACGAGCACCCGCACCGGCCCGACCGGGCTCACCTCGAGGACCTCGGCCGCGGCAGTGGAAACCGTGCGCCCCGCAGAATGGTCCTGCGCTGGCGCTGACGACGCCGTTTCGATCTCGGTCGATCCTGGTGCTGGCTCCACGGATACAGGCTCGGCGGCGGGCGGAGGGACCGGTGGGAGCGTGACGACCGCTGCATCAGAGGCCGCGGGGCGAGGTGGAACTGCCGTCACCGCCAGCAGCGCGACGGCGAACACCGCCACTCCGGCCAGGGCCGGTGTGCGCCACTGGACCGTGGGTCGCACCGCCCGGATCGGCGACTCGACGAAACGGAACGACAGATCGGCCAGGACGACGGCGAGTGCGACACGAGTCAGGTCCACGGTTGCGACGGCGAAGGGAACGTCGGGAACGCCGACCCGCGCGGGGGTCAGCAGGAGGAACACCGGCCAGTGCCACAGGTAGATCCCGTAGCTCCGCTCGCCGATCCATCGCATCGGCGGGCGGGCGAGCACCCCGCGTCCTGCGCCGTCCGCCACCGCGACGACGACCACCGCCATCGCCACGGCGAACGTGGCGAAGCCCCATCGGAACAGCCATGTCGACTCGCTCGACGACATCGCCGCCGTCGCGACGACGATCACGACCGCCGCGGGAGCGATGCGTCGAGCCCGCCGACCTCCGCGCAACGATCCGTCCGCGAGCACGGTCGTCAAAGCGGCCGCCGCCGCCCCGATCAGCAGGCTGTGGGCGCGGGCGAACGTGTTCATGTACGTGCCGGTCGGATCGGTCGGGTCGAACATCACGTTCATCGCGACGATCGATCCACACGCAGCCACCACGCTGACGACGCCGACCGCGACCCGACGATGACGGTCGCGTCGCACGAACGCGACGATCGCCAACAGCACCAGTGGCCAGGCGAGGTAGAACTGCTCCTCGATCGCGAGCGACCAGAAGTGTGTCACGGGTGACGGCTCACCGAAGCGGGCCCAGTAGTCACCGCCGCCTGCGATCGTGCCCCAGTTCGACGCCCATCCACCGGCCCACAGCAGGTCACGCCGGAGTGACGACACCTCGATCCCGGCCAGCGGCCAGACGATCGCCACGACCGCGAGCATCATCAGGCTGGCCGGGAGGAGTCGGCGGAGCCGAGCGTTCCAGAACGACCGGACGTCGAGCGTTCCGGTGCGCTCCGCTTCGTTCAGCAGCCGCCAGGTGATGAGCCAACCGGACACGACGAAGAACGCGTCCACGCCGAGGTTGCCACCGGGCAGCCGGTCGAGGTGGAAGAGCACGACCGCGCCGACAGCGATCGCGCGCAGGCCGTCGAGACCCGGTCGATATCCCCCCGACATTCCGGACACGAACCGACGCTACTGCCGGTGAACGACCAGCCGTTCCGCTGTGGCAGGCTCGGCGCCATGAGTGCGGACGTGATGATCGAACGGGTGAAGGGCATCGGGCCGCTGATCGAGGCCGATGCCGAACGGATCAGCACCGAGCGCCGGTTGACGCCGGAGGTGCTCGATGCCCTGCGCGAGATCGGGACGTTCCGAATCGCCTCGCCGGCCGATCGGGGCGGGCTCGACCTCACGCCGCTCGAGACGATCAAGGTGCTCGAACAGATCACCTACCACGACGGCTCCACCGGCTGGGTGGCGATGATCTGCTGCGACGGCGAGATGTACGCAGGGATGTGCGAGGACCGCGGCGTGATCGACGAGCTGTACGGCGAGCCCGATCAGCTCACGTCCGGATGGATGGTCCCCGTCGGACGCGCCGAGCGCGTCGAGGGCGGGTTCCGGGTGACCGGACGCTGGTCGTTCGGCAGTGGCATCCTGCACGCCGACCGCATCGTCGGCGGCTGCATGGTGACCGAAGGCGGCGTGATCCAGATGCGCCCCGACGGCCGACCCGAGTACGAGGCGTTCTTCCTGCCGACCGATCAGGTCACGATCCACGACACGTGGTTCACCACGGGCCTCGCCGGTACGAGCAGCAACGACTACTCCGTCGACGACGTGTTCGTGCCCGAGAACCACCGTTTCGACTTCTTCGTCGACGACGTCACCCGGCACCCGTTGTCGGCCTACCACGGCTTCGTGTTCGCCAAGCTGTGCGCCATCCCACTCGGCCTCCTGCGACGAGCCGTCGACGAGTTCATCGAATTCGCCGAGACGAAGATGATCATGCCGACGTTCGCGTTGGCCAAGACCGAGTACCGGGTGCAGTTCGCGCTCGGTCAGGCGCAGGCCGATCTCGACGCAGCGAGCGCCTACGTCGACCGGGTGATGACCGATCTGTGGGATGCCGTGATCGCCGGCGGCCTCCCCACGATGGGCCAACGCACCGCGCTGGCCCGGATGAACGTGTGGGTCGCGCAGACGGCCAAGGCCGCCATCGACCGGCTCTGCGAGGAGGCCGGCACGGCCGCATCGATGCGCCCGAACCGCCTCGAGCGCATCCGCCGCGACGCCACGATGGTCACCCACCACGTCATCGGCCAGCAGCGCATGTTCGCCACGGCCGGCGAGATGGCCTTCGGTACCGAAGGCATGTTCCAGCCGTTCTGAACCGGCGACCGGGTTCGGGCCGAAGTGTGAGCGCTCCGGTCGATTTCGACGCGTCGGCTCACCCTTCCGTCGAGTTCGCAGCTGTCGCCGGAGAAGTGTGACTCCACACGTCGATTTCGACGCGTGGGCTCACACTTCGGCGGGGAGTCGGCGGCCGGAGCGGAACGAGAGGGCGAGCACGACGATCGGCAGGGCGACGAGCAGACCGAGGCTGAGCACGTTGCCGACCTGGTCGAACG